>CAVKMX010000090.1:8868-9518 GCA_963657295.1 Clostridium sp. CAG:302 | reverse complement strand
AGGATGACCATTCCAACCGGCAGCAGATATTCCTCTCCTACCCACAATTTTATGAACGGCTGATAGAGATTCAGCAGGCAGGAGGTACATATCGCCACCACTCCGTGCTGTATGAAGGAATAAATCGTCAGGGCTCTGTAGTTGGTTTCTGCATTCTCTAGGGCTACTGCATTCCCCAGGACCGGGGCCACCGATCTGTGCAGGATGCTCAGAACCGTGATGGGAACCAGCATGATCTGGTAATAATTCTGATACATTGCGAGCAACGATAATCCAAGGAAAGCGCTGATCACAATGCTGTCAAAGGAATTCCGGGAGATGTTCCTCACCTTCGCCAGTGCAATCGAAAGCATCTTAATGACGAATTCCCTGCGAAATCCGGGCTCCGGCACATACTCTCCCTTTGAGCCGGCATCCGGCAAAAGCTCCGCATACCGTTTCCGGGCCATCGCAGAGGTAATCACTGTATTCATAACCGGAGAAAGCAGCAGCAGGGCCGAATATACATAATAGCTGCGCAGCAGCAGAATCGCCCCAATCTGGAGAACATACATGCAGACTCCCGCACACACCCCTGCTCTCTCCGTCAGATCTGTCCGCTGATTGGCCTGCAACAGAACGGTTCGATATCCCGTGGTCAGATACCCATA
>CAVKMX010000090.1:6250-8814 GCA_963657295.1 Clostridium sp. CAG:302 | reverse complement strand
CACAGCCGATGATGCGGTATATTCTGCGCAGCAAACGCAGCAGATACCTTGTTCTTAATACATCCTTTTGTCCTACCGCACTGTACAGATAAAATACCACGGCACTGCCGATCCCGAGCTCCGCAACACTTAGCACCTGAAAAACAGAGGAGAACAGATTGTTCACCCCGCTGTATTCGATGCCGATCTCGCGGATCAAAAGAGACCTGACGATAAACGGGAACAAGGTTGTCGTCAGGGCATTTGCCGATGACCATATAAAATTATCGGATATATTCTGAATACGGGTTCTCTGTTCCATGGACTCACTTACGCGCATCTGTATAAATCTGCTTCACCGGTCTGTCATATTGCTGTTTATACGGATAGAGCACGGAATTCATAAAACCATACCCGTGTCGGCAAAAGGAAAAGAACCACTCTGCAAACCACCTGGGACTGTGTGTATATACTGCCCGCAGGAATTTTTCCTTCGCGCCCAGCTCTGCCAGAACCGGCAGCGGCTCCATGTCCTTCCATGGTGTCTTCCGGCAGTACTCCCACCAGATTTCCTTCATGGGATGCAGTGTTCCCTCCTCGTGCGGACGGTACAGAAAGGTCGCCGGCAGATGAACAATTTCCGGATGTGCATAGGCATCCGCCACCTCTTCCTTTGTCACAACCGGTGCGTTATTGAACAGCAGCCTTCCGCGCATGGAATAATTCCAGGTAATCCCGTACACATTGTATTTCAGCGGCAGCTGCGCAATCTCCTTCTGAAATTCCATATTCAGCAACCCCTGATCCTTGCTGCCGTGAATGTCTCCGTATTTCTTCAGCCGATTCACAACGCGCTCCTCACAGTTTCCGGCGCGCCATGCATCCAGATCAAAATACACCATTTCCGCAATGCAATACTTCATATCCCTGCGGAACCGTCTCTCATACAGCTTCTCCGACCAGTTCATGGCAATGGGATTGCCATGGAAATCAAAATCCAGGAGCTCTGATAAATCACCGAAGATCAGGGTATCTGCCCCAACGGTCATGATGCGATGCACATCCGTATTCTCAAAGTAGCGTGCAATCAGCAGCTTGTAGTAGGTAACATAGGCGAATCGATGTGCAGGGACATTCCAGGAACGGATTTCCTCCTCGGCTGCCGCAGAATCCATAAAGACAATTCTGCAATGTATCTTCGGATAATCCCGCAGCATTCCCTGAATCTTATCCTGATTTTCCGCAGTGATATCCGGTGTCAGAATATAAATATCGTACTGAATCTCTTCCGATGCATGAATCAGCAGCGACACGATGGAGGTCGCCAGGGCATACACGAAATTGTTGTTGCATTGATAATACAGATTAAGCGTTCTCATACTTCACATCTGATAAAAAATGATTTTTCAGAATCGATACAGCAGGCGAAACCGAACGTCTCCGACAAACAGCTTCCACAGCAGCGGGCTCACCCTGAAGAGCAGGATGGAATACTTTGCAGCCTTTTCTCCCCACGAGCGTGTCGTCTGACGTTTCAATTCCTGATAATATTCGTTATAGTACTGTTCCAGTATCGGAAGATATTCCCGGCGCTTCTGCAAATCTTCCTCATACCGGACAATCTGATACCACAGCTTCAATGTTGTCAGATAGAAGTTGATCAGCTGCTGTCTGTACTCATATTCGCATCCCTGTTCCTTATAAAACTCCAGGGTCAGCTTATTGGCCAACGGAAGTTCATAACCGTATCGATTGGGTTTCATCACCCTGCTGATGGAATTTTTCGACATTCGATGGAGCACATATACCCTGTTCAGAAACGTAACCTTCCCGGCATAAAACAGAAAGCGCGGAATGCTGTATACATCCTCCAGATAGGTGTAAGGGAGCCGCTCCTGTTCCTGCCGCAGCATCGGCTCTATCTGCCGATAAAACTCTTTTTTGAACAGAATTCCCCATAAGGCACCTACTCCGCCTTTGTTCCCCTCGTGAACGAACAATCGGCGCAGCATATCTTTCCCGGACATCTGTTCAGTGGAGGGAACGCCGTCCTTTTCGAACCGGCAGGCATCCATCTGAGAATCCGGAACATCCAGAAGACAGGTGCAGACCATATCCGCATCCTCATGCGCCGCCATATCCTCCAACATGCGCGGATGGAAAAGGTCATCTGCATCCAGAAACACGATTCCCGTATGGTCTCCAGCATTCTGAACTCCCACGTCTCTTGCATGGGCAGCTCCCCCATTGGACTGATGAATCACCTTAATCCTGGAGTCTCTGGCTGCATATTCATCACAGATCGCAGGAGAACGGTCGGTGGATCCGTCGTCGACAAGGATGAGCTCATAATCCTGATAGGTCTGGGCCAGTACACTCTCAATGGTGGCGGCAAGATACCGCTCTCCGTTGTATACCGGAATGATCACACTAATACCGCACGATTTCATGGAATGCTCCTTTTCCTTACTGCTTCCAATCACTCCGGTCTGCCGCCTCCCTGCGGAACAGGCCCCGGATGGTTCCCGTCCCGTAGACCCACAGGGTGATCCAGCACATTACCGGGTGCAGCAGCCATACCCTTG
>CAVKMX010000090.1:0-6240 GCA_963657295.1 Clostridium sp. CAG:302 | reverse complement strand
AATGAGCAGCGGCAGAATCGTCACACAGGCAAGACAGAACAGGGCAATCTTATACTTTCCAACCTTGCTCCACGGATATTTGCGCCCCTTTGCCTCGGAGAAGTACAGGAAATCCATCACTCTCCGATTCTGTTTGCGCTTGAAGGTTTTCAGATCCGGACAGAACAGGTGCACAATCCCCGTCTTCACCTTGGCCACTCGCACCTGCGGGTTCTTCCGGAACAGCTCCCACAGAACATCAATGTCGAACAGATAATCTCCCTCGAAATTCTCCAGCAGCTCTCTTCGCTTCATGAAGAAGCCGTTCGCGCCGATGGTGGGGATCATATCCGCGCGGAACCGTACAGACAGATAATCTCCCCGGTCAATTTCCTCTCTCTCCACGGTGGTCCACTTTCCGGTCACAAAACACCTGCGGTCATAATTGCCCGTGAACATGCACAGCGGATCGTTCATCCCGATCAGCGCGCAATATCGGTTGATGACCCCGTCCTCTCTGCGATAGGTGTATTCAATGGGCTCACTGGCGATGATCGCCGTCTCTTCAAAGGGCGCGGTCATCCGTGTCATCCAATGCGCATCCGGAATGATGTTGTCGGAGTCCAACAGCAGAACGATCTCGTTCTCCGCCTTGCGCACTCCCACCGCCTTGCCGGCCTCCGCCGTCTTCAGCGAGTTCGGAATCACCGTGATCTGAATGTCACAGGAGGCCGCATACTGCTCCATGCGCTCCACGGTTCCGTCCGAGGAGCCCCCGTCCGCAATGACGATCTCCATGGCCTCATGCGGGTAATCCTGCATCAGAATCGCCGACATGTAATCCTCCAGCGTCCGCATGGAATTGTAGGTTGGCGTTACTATCGAAATGGTCCTCATAGCCTTTCTCTCCTATGCCTGTATCATGCCCGAGAGCATGATCATCAGCAGAAATCCCATTCCCATCTCCATGCAGTGCCCGATGCGTTTTATACGCAATCCGGCATCCGCATTGCTCCGAACACTGCTGCACAGTCCCGTGATGATCAGCAGGAATATGGGCGGAAAATAACGCCCCTGGATTCCTGAAATTTCCGTAATTTCCTCCGGTTTTCCCTCCGTAAAGGTAAGGTACAGGCTCGCAAAGGTGAGGAACAGCAGCAACACGAAAATCCCTCCGTACACGAGGAGTATCTTCCTTTTCGGCTTTCCGCCGAAGACCAGCTCCAGTGCAAGGGCTGCCGCTGCCAGCACCAGGATCAGCAGAATCAGCAGCCTGTCATGTACATACGGCCGTGGATATCCTGCCGCCTGCATCACCCAATCCGTCCCCTGTGTGCAGATGGTTTTCCATACCAGGCGCATCGCTCGCAGCGGATGTTCCAGGCAATAAGCCACCTTCTCGTTCAGATTGTCTCCACCCTGTGTCAGGCCAACATATCGGCTCTTTGCGAAAAATGCCCAGCCCAGTCCGATAATTCCTGAAACAGCGGCAGCTGACAGCTTATACAGCCACGCCTGCCTCTTCTCACCAAAAACATCATTAGGAAGGACGAAAACGGCTAATATAACAACGAAAAAAATGACCTTCAGAGATGCTGTCAACATCAGCAGGACGCCCAATCTCAGGTAGTCCACCTTTCCGATTTTCTCGATATACGCGCCATGAATTATCTCTGCGAGGAGCAGCAGAATGACAGCATAGGTCATGCCGTCAGCCGAAATCGTTGCCCTCTGCATCAGTACTCCGGGCAGCAAGGACAAAATTGCCAGCAGAAGCTTCCCGCGCGGCATTCGCCAAATGGCCTTTGAAATCATCCATGATGACAGCAGCAGATTCGAACAGCGCCCCATCAGCATCATACAGATGAGATTGTCTCCGCATATTTTCCCGAGCAATACCCCCGGAAGAAGGAACAGGAAAGACAGCGGTGAGTAAGGGGCCATATTCGCCGTGCCGGTTTCCACCCAATCGCCCGGATTGCCAAGAGTTCGATGCAGGAGGAGCCAGTCTTCCGGCTTGTACATCGTCCACTCATAGTCAGACCACTTTGTCAGAACAGTCCCTGTTCCCGGAACGATCAGTTCCTCATTCAGTATTCCATATACTCTTGCAAACTGGGATGCTTCATCCAGTCCTGCGAACAGCGGAATGAAAAAGATCAAGCCAGCCCCTGACACCAGACTCATAAACATAAAATAATGTTCCGGCTGCCAGTTCGATCTGCACACAATTGCACAATACAATGCGAGCAGAATCCCCAGTTCTATAAGATATATAAGCGTTATCAAAAACCTTCTGGAAATCAGTTCAATATCAAATGCTGTCCATAGCTCTCCTTCCGTGTCCAGAATGTATGACCTTGCATTCTGCTCCAACTGCGCATTGCTGATAATCTGAATCGTGTAGTTGGTTTCCCTTTGCAGGAGAGCTTCTGATGAGAGTATGTAATACTCTGCCACCGGATTCTCCGAATTTGCAATGCTCCAAGATTGTACAACACTTCCATTCGCATTCAGCACCTGAACAAAGGTTTCGTACTCTTCTCCGGAATCCGCACTTCCGGAAGCCAGACGAAAGCGCAGACAGACTCCTGCAGGCAAGGATACCTTCCTGCACAATGCACTCCCATCCGTTACCTTCTGCTCCGCCTGCGCCGCAGGCTCTGTCTGGTATACCGAAATGTAACCTTGCTGACATATCGCAATATCCATGACCAGCAGCACAAACGCCATCGCTGCAAAAACAATCCATCTATGCAGTTTGTCCGTCTGCCTAATCTTCATGATTTTCGTGCATATATCATCTCCCGGAAACCTGCGGGCAGCATTTTCATTCATCACTTCAAGCCAAATGCGATCAGTGTCCCATCTTTCAGTTCTCCTGAGGAATGTCCAAATCAGTTTATTCTCTAAGAATTCTTCTCCTTATTGCCGAAATCCGTCAGATGGCCGAACACCTTTCCGGCGGCTCTGGCGATGAACTTCACGTCCTCCCAGCTGCGGATTCCCAGAATCCGGCGGGCGATGAATTCCGGATGGAAGGCTACCTTGTAGACCTCCTGTACCGCCTCCATGAGCCGCGCATCGCCGACCGGTGTCTTCATCACCGGACGCCGCATGTCATATTCTGCGTAATCCTCGGTCTGCAGCCAGCCGTTCGCCCGGCACTCCTCGTAGAGAGGCGTGCCCGGATAGGGGATGCACACCGTCGCCTGCAGGGTCTTCGCGTATCCCTTCTGCAGCAGCATGCGCCCCAGATTCACGGTATTTGCAATCTCCTTCTCTCCCTCCCACGGGTAGCCGAACATGATCGTCACATGCACCGACAGCCCGGCCTTCTGCGCCATCCTGCAGCTCTCGATCATGGTCTCGATCTTCTCGCCCTTGCGGATGCGGTCCAGCGTCTCCTGGTTCGCACTCTCCAGACCGAACAGGACGAACCGGAAGCCTGCCTTCTTCATCAGGCGGTACTCCTCCAGCGTCAGCTTGGAGAAGCGCATGTTGCAGTCCATCACAACCTTCCGGTTGTAGCCGCGGTCGATCATGCCCTGGCAGAAGGTATGCAGCCACTCACCGACCGGGAACGCGCCGGAGTCATCCATGATCTCCTTCACGCCGTACTCCTCGATCAGGACGCCGATTTCGTCCAGAAGAGACTCCGGTGTCCGCATATGGTACTCGTTGTACAGCGTCGTCCAGCTGCAGAAGGTACACTTGTGATACCAGCAGTCTCTGGCCGCCATGGTATAGGTTCCGGGCAGCCGGCTGTAGTTGCCGTTCTTCTCGCTGTAAAGCCTCCATTTGGTCAGATCGCGGTCAATCCGCGGCAGGAGATTCAGGTCATGGCTCAGCTGGAATCTGCCGGTATTGCATACCCTTCCGTCTTCATCACGGTAGTAGATGCCGGGCTCCAGCTCTTCGATGCGAGGCTGTCCCTTGTGATCCTCCAGGCTCTCACAGAGATTCTCCAGCAGGAAGTCATAGTTGCCTCCCGTCAGGACATAATCCGCCGGACAGTGCTCCATCGTCTCCTCCGGGAAGGCCGTCACGTGATCTCCCACCATGACGATGATCATCTCCGGACGAAGGCGTTTGAAGTCCTTTACGATCTGCCAGTGGAGCTTCACCACCGGCGCCTTGGTCTCGATCATCATGACGTCAATGTCGCTCTTTGCGACGTACTCCTTGAACCACGCGTAGGTCTTCCCCTCCGCAATGCCGTCATCCCAGACAACCTCAAAGCCCTTGGACTGCAGATAGGTCGCCGCATAGGCAGGCACCATGGGATAAATATAGGTCGGGGAATTGAACCATTGAAACTGACGGTTCTGTCCCAGCAGGGCAACGCCCTTCTCACTCTCCAGCGGTGGATACGCAATTGAAATCTTCATTATTTCTTTCCTTTCTCTTCCGCTCTGTTCCGGCAGGATCCTTTCCTACCGCAGCAGCTCCTTGGAGCAGAGCCCCTGCACGAACCGGATTCCGTACCCAACATGGGTCAGGAAAATTCCCAGGAGCGCCAGGATCCACACACGGAAATTCTCCGCATGACGGATGCTCCCTGCGAGCAGCAGGAAATACACCAGGAGAACGCTCCCGTAAACATACCAGATCACCGGCACAAAGGCCGCCAGCACCGGTCCGAGGACCAGACCTACCACGAACAGCGTAGGGACAAAGTAGGCGAATCTGCGTGAGGTCTGCGGCAGCACCCTGGCAAAATATCCACGGTGCTTCGCATAATTGGTGGCCTGCCGCAGATGCGCCCGGAACATGCGCCGCCGGTGATGATAGACCAGGATTTCCGGATCATATACGATCCGGTACCCTGCATTGACGATGTCCAGGCACAGCTTCGTATCCTCTCCCGGATAATAGTTGGAATCGTACCCCCCGATTTTCCGGAACAGCTCGGCCCGAACGATCAGGTTCACACTCGGCAGGTCATCCACCTCGCGTTTCGCCTCCGGCAGGTACCGATAGGTATACCCCGCACTGCACATCTTCGATTCATACACCTTGCCGGAGGCCTTCTGCCAGTCATCGTCCTCCGGTGCCGTCACCGCGGGTCCCCCAACGGCTCCCACGGAAGGGTCATCGAAATACGGCAGCGCCTTCTCCAGCCACGCAGGTGCCGGATAGGCGTCATCATCAATAAAGGCAATGATCTCGCCCCTGGCATGCTGCAGCGCCATGTCGCGTTTCTCTGCAGGTCCCGTCCTGCCAGACGGGATCACGCGAACCCTTCCGCCCATCTCCGGAAAATCTTCCGTCGTCTCCTTATCCGGAAAAATAAGGATCTCATAATCCTGCTCCTTCATCGCCGCATAATGCGGCATGGCTGTCCGGATGTAATCATTGATCTCTCTAACAGGAATAACGACCGAGAATCTGACGCTTCCGTCATTGTTTATTTGCTCCATTTTCCCACCAATTTATCTGTATAAACTGTATCCGCCTTTTCAAAGACTATACTGTTCTGTCCATACCATGTAGCAATGCAATTATTTCCCCAATAATCCTTCCAGTCTCGAACATCCAGCATTTTCATAATCTTGGAGGTCGGAAGTTCCGTAGTAATCACCACATCCTTTTTTTCAGAAGAAGCGATTTCCTCATATATCGCATTAACTTCATCGCAGAATACCGCACAATGCCCGGTTATCACTTCTGAGATTTGATTTGGTATCATACTGTCAGACCATCTGTTAAGGAACAGATTCATGATCAGAATGAAGATTCCGCACAGCCGCAGAACATTTTGGTGTCGCCCCCTTAACTCACAGTCACAAGCCTTGTCTCTAAAGTGATCCTTTGCCCATTCTGCTGTATACAACGTACACAGAATGGTCAGCATACCCGTTGCCATATCTACTTCATATCCAACACGGTCAGATAAATACCCTTCCAGTTGATATGCCAACATGAAAGGAAAGATCATGATGTATGCCGTAAAGAAAACATAGCACCACAGAAATATTGGATTCCACTTTGTCTGAAACAGTTTTTCTTTTCTGGTATAAACAAAAGCAAAAACTACTGCACATAAACCCAGTAAAAAGCCGCTGCTAATCAGGCCTTTATAACGAAGAACGACCTCCTCCATCGTCAACCAAAGCACTTTTAAAATGTTATATTCATCTCCGGTTTCCGCTGTATGTCTGACAAAGTTTCCTGGAGAAAGCGCATTCAGCAATGCTCCTGCCAGAGCTGCAAAAAAAGGAGCACCATACACTTCCCAAAGTTTTCTTTCCTTCAACC
>CAVKMX010000089.1:0-9660 GCA_963657295.1 Clostridium sp. CAG:302 | reverse complement strand
TCGGCAAGGTCGGCATGAAGGAAACCGATGAGGAGATTCTGAAGGTTATGATCGGCCAGGCGGATGTAAAGGCCGTCTGCAGGTAACGACCGGCAGACGGCCAGGGTACGAGGAACCTTTGGCCGGCCGCATCGAGGTTTTCCGAAGGAAATTGAGGCGAGGGCGGAACAGATACGGCAGAAGAAAGATGCGCGGCGATGGAAGAGAAGCTGGTTATTACCATTCAGGATATTGCGGATGAGGTTGGCGTTTCGCGGGGAACGGTGGACCGTGTTCTCAACCATCGCGGAAGAGTGGCAAAGGAAACGGCGGACCAGGTGAATGCGGCGGCGGAGCGCATGGGCTACCGTAAAACGCTTGCCGGGAGCAGCCTTGCAATGAAGAGGAAAAAGCTCCAGCTGGGTTTTATCTATGTCGACCATGAGGACGCCATCTTCCACCGAATTGTCTATGACGCAGCACGTCAGGAGGCAAGAGAGCTGGCACAGTACGGCGTGACGGTGCACTTTCTCCCGATCCGTGAGATTCGTAAATTTCAGCGGGACTGCAAGAGGCGCGTGCAGGATTTTATGCAGAAGCATCCGGAGATTGGCGGCTGGGTGGCAGTCGGCGATTTTGCGGCGATTCTGCATGAAATCTGGGAGGAGCGGGGACAGACGCCGCTTCCGATTGTGACCTACAACATGGACATAGCAGATAAGACGAAGCGGCTGTGCTATGTGGGCTGCGATTATGAGAAGGCAGGAAGAATTGCCTGCGGTCTTGCGGCGCTTATGACTGGAGAACATGGCCGGGTTCTGATCGCGTCGGAGGATACCGGCGATATTCCGAGCTATATGGACAGACGGAACGGGTTTCTAGATGAGATGAAGCGATATCCCTCGATGGAGGTTGTGGACGAGGAATATCTGACAGAGAATGGCCTGCAGGACCGCAGCGGCTTTCAGAACCGCATGCGGAAGATATTTGCAGAACGCAATGATATTGACGTGCTGTATCTGCTTAATCCGTCGGATTACAGCATCTGCGACATTGTGCAGCGGGTTACCGGCAATAAAAAGCTGCGCGTAATAACCAATGATCTTGTGACGGATCTGCAGAGACAAATGCTGCAGGACGGGCGGATCACCGCGACCATTGATCAGGAGCCGGAGCGGCAGGGGAAAAAGCCGCTGGCGATCCTGTTCCGGTATCTTGCGATGGACCGGGAGCCGGAGCAGGACTGGTATGAAACGCACCTATCTGTCATTGTGCGGCAAAATATGTGATCATTCAGAGCCAAACAGATTTGCGAATGGGTTTTGAATGATCACACGAATAGAATCTTTATGAATCGGATTAACACCTGTGGGAGACCACAGGTGTTTTGTGTTTTAGAGCCACGTAAAGACGATTTGCTTTTTTGTAATAATCATGCGCTGCAAAATGACTGATTCCGCATCGACATATTTGTGCAAAAAAGTATAAAGCACGGAAAATAAACTGCGTGCATTGCGTGCCTGTTGACGAACATCGATACGACAATATATAACAGAATCATAAATGATACACGTGCACGCAAAGCTGTATTTGTGCACAATGTGGAACGCTGAAAGCTGCCAGTAAGAGTGGTCCAACACAGGATAAGGGGGATGATGTTGGGCGGAATAGCAGCGGATGCGAATCAAGTTCAGGAGGGGATTCACTATGGCAAATCAAAGCAATGCATCGTCAACGCAAAAAAGGTATCTGAAATGGTACAACAAGGTTGGCTACGGCTCGGGGGATCTGGCAGCAAACCTGGTATATGGACTTCTGACATCCTTTGTCATGATCTATCTGACCGATACGGTCGGGTTGGATGCCGGAATTGTCGGAACCCTGATCATGGCCTCCAAATTCTTTGATGGATTCACGGACATTATTTTCGGAAACCTGATGGACCGCACGCACAGCAAAATGGGCAAGGCAAGACCGTGGATGCTTTGGTCCCAGATCGGCAACTCGGTGTTCCTGGTGCTGTGCTTCTGCATTCCGCTGGGATGGGGCAAAACCGCACAGTATGCGTTCTTCTTCATCTCCTACACAATGCTGAATGCGATCTTCTATACCGCCAACAACATTGCGTATGCAGCACTGACCTCACTGATCACCAAGAATACAGATGAGCGCGTGCAGGCCGGCTCCATTCGCTTCATGTTCTCGCTGGCCACGAACCTGACGGTTGCATCCATTACCATGCAGCTGGTCACGAACTTCGGCGGAGGAGCACAGGGCTGGAAATCCGTTGCCATCCTGTATTCCGTAATCGCATTGATCGTGAACACAATTTCCGTATTCTCGGTTCGTGAGCTGCCGCAGGATGAGCTCGGAAGCGACGGAGAGGAGAAAAAGCCGCAGGACAACGTATCCATTCTTACAGCACTGAAGATTCTGTTCGCCAACAAGTATTTCCTGATTCTGCTGCTGATGTATATTCTGACCTACCTGCAGACAGGAATCGCCGGCATTGGAACGTATTTCATGCGCGATATTCTGGGGGATGTCAATCTTCTCGGCACATTCTCTACGGCGCAGCTCCTGCCGATGATCATAGGACTGGTATTTACTCCTATGCTGGTATCGAAGTTCAAGGGAATGTACAAGGTGAATCTGATGGGCTATGGACTGGCCATTGCTGCCCGCATCGTTTTCGTGATCGGCGGCCTGTCTCTGAACATTCCGCTTATGCTGGGCGCTGCATTCGTAGCGGGCATCGGAACGGCACCGGTAACAGGCACTCTGAATGCACTGATTTCTTCCACGACCGATTATGCATATAAGAAGACCGGCGCTCATGTAGAAGGAGCGATGTTCTCCGCTTCCTCCGTAGGCATCAAGGTTGGCGGCGGTATCGGAACTGCACTGGCAGGATGGATTCTGTCGGCCTCCGGTTATGTCGGAACAGCGGCGTCTCAGCCGGCATCTTATTACACAGCTTTGAAGGGCATGTATCTGTTCCTTCCTCTTGTAATGGTAATCGCGATGTTCCTCCTGCTGTCACAGATGACGGTGGAGAAGGCAAATGCAAAGTGGGATGAGGAGCATCCCGGCGTGGATCACGAATGATCGAGGGGTGAAAGGAGAATCACCATGAAAATCTATGTAGACTGCAGCGCGGCAAAGAACGGAAACGGCAGCAGAGAGTGCCCGTTTAAGAGCATCGATGAGGCGGCGGCCATTGCAAAGGCGGGAGATGTTGTTGAGGTTGCGCCGGGTGTGTACCGTGAAAAGGTAACGCCGCGCCATGCAGGAACGGAAGAGGCACCGATCGTATACCGCAGCACAGAGCCGCTGAAGGCAGAGATTACCGGCGCGGAGGAGATCAAGAGCTGGAAGAAGGACGGAGAGCTCTGGGTCTGCCGCATTGCAAACGGAGTATTCGGCTCCTACAATCCGTATACCACGTACGTAATGGGCGACTGGTATTTTGGCCCGGTGATCAAGCATACCGGACAGGTGTTTTTAAATGACCGGATGCTGTATGAAGCAACAACACTGGAGGAATGCAGAAAGGGTGAGGTGTATGCTGCCTCCTGGGAACCGGAATATTCGATTTACAAGTGGTATACCGAACAGGATACAGATGCTGATGAGACTGTCATCTATGCGAATTTCCAGGATAAGGATCCCAATGCAGAGAACGTGGAGGTGACCGTTCGCAGAGAGTGCTTCATGCCGGAGGAGAACGGCATCAGCTATATCACGGTCAGCGGCTTCACGATTGACAAGGCGGCAACGACATGGGCACCGCCGGCAGCCTTTCAGGACGGAATGATCGGTCCGCACTGGAGCCGCAACTGGATCATTGAGGACTGCGAGATCTACGGCAGCCGCTGCGCAGGCATTTCCCTTGGAAAATACGAGGATCCGGACAACAACCATTATTTCACCTACCGGCATGTGAAGAGCCCGACCCAGATGGAGCGGGATGCGGTCTGCCGCGGCCAGTATCATGGATGGCTGAAGGAGAACATCGGTCATCACATTGTCCGCCGCTGCCATATCCACCACTGCGAACAGGATGGAATCGTTGGGCGGCAGGGTTGTGTTTTCTCTGTGATCGAGGACAACGACATCCACGACATCAACAACATGCAGGAGCTGGCCGGAGCGGAGATCGCCGGCATTAAGCTGCATGCCGCTATCGATGTGATCATCCGCAGAAATAGGTTCCATGACTGCACCATGGGTGTGTGGTGCGATTGGGAGGCCCAGGGAACCCGGATTTCGCAGAATCTGTTCTACAGCAACCACGCACCGGAGGGAACCGGAGCTGCACCGCAGGGCGCGATGATGAGCCAGGATATCTTCATCGAGGTAGGACACGGGCCGACGCTGATCGACAACAATGTGATGCTGTCAAAGGTATCGCTTCGCATGGCAACGGAGGGTGTGGCCTGTGTGCACAATCTGATGCTGGGCGCACTGACCTCGGTTGGCTCCGGCACAGACTTTGAGGTGGACGGCAAAAATCAGCCGCGCTATACCCCTTACCACATTCCGCACCGGACGGAGGTGGCCGGCTTCATGACGATCCTCCACGGAGATGATCGTTTCTACAACAATATCTTTGTTCAGAATAATCCGGTGGTAAAGGAAGAGGTCCGCGAGGACATGGGTATGATGATGGCAGACAACCAGGAGGTTGGAACGGCTGTCTTCGACGAGTATCCGGATTATGACGAATGGTATGCACCCTTTGCGAAGCTGGAGGGGAAGGCAGCAAAGGAATTCGACATGATGACGCTGATGAAGCCGCATTTTGACCATCTTCCGATCTGGGCCGGCGGAAATGTGTATCTGAACGGCGCAAAGGCATGGAAGAAGGAAAAGGAGCATCTGGTAAACGCAGAGGACAAGGTGTATGCAGAGGTGGTCGAAGAGGGCGATCACGTTTATCTTAAGACCAATCTGTACGACATCATCGGTGAGTACCGCGCTTCCATGGTGACGAGTGACACGCTGGGCGAGGCCTTTGAGCCGGAGGAGAGATTCGAAACGCCGGAGGGCAGGGATATTCATTTTGACAGCGATTACGCAGGAAATCATCGCGGCGCGGCAGTGATTCCGGGACCCTTTGCAGATGCAGAGGTGGCGAAGGCATCGCTGTGGTGATGTGACGCATAGGTGATGAACAGTACGCGTGAAGCGTGATGATTCGGAGCTGTGACGCTTGGGGGCACAGCTCCGGATCGCTGCCTTTCGGCAATGCGCCGGGAGAAATGATGGTCACCGCAGCAGAAACAATATGGCAGGAGGGATTACATGAAAAGGAAGAGTTTTAACGAGGGATGGATGGTATCTGCAGGGGGCAGCGGTCTGATGGAAATGTTCATGCCGGGAAGTGCCAAGGCACAGCCGGTGGATCTGCCGCACGATGCAATGATCCACGAGAAGCCGGCTGCGGATGCAAAGAGCGGCGCACAGACCGGCTTTTACCCGGGAGGCGAATACGTATATACCAGAAAATTCCAGGCACCGACAGAATGGGCAGATCAGACCGTGCTGCTGGAATTTGAAGGCGTTTATGAGACAGCAAAGGTGTATCTGAACGGGAATTTTGTCGCATCAAGTCTCTATGGATACGGCGGCTTTACGGCAGAGCTGGACGCGTATCTTCGATACGGACAGGAGAATGAGATCAAGGTAATCGCGAACAATCCGGCGCCCAACAGCAGATGGTATTCCGGCAGCGGCATTTATCGGAACGTGAACCTTCTGATCGGCAATAAGGTCCACATTGAAAAGGACGGCATTCGGATTACGACGAAGGAGATCGCAGCGGATTACGCGGTTGCGGAGGTTGAGACGAAGGTAAAGAACCTGACGAGAGGCCGCCATTTCATGAAGCTGGACGTGAACTGGCTGGACGCGGCTGACGGAAGCTGTGCAGCGCAGGATACTGTCGTATTTACTGTTTTTGCACAGGGGGAGGAGATGCTTCGCCAGAACATCCGGATTGAGAAGGCAAGACTCTGGAGCTGCGAGGAACCGAATCTGTACGACGTACAGGTGATTCTGTCAGAAGACGGTGAGGTGCTGGATACCGAGACAATCCGGACGGGACTGCGGATGCTGTCCTTGGACGGCAAGACGGGACTGCGGATCAACGGTCAGGAAACCAAGCAGCGCGGAACCTGCATTCACCATGACAACGGAATTCTCGGAGCGGCAACCTTTGCTGCGGCGGAAAGGAAGCGGGCAAAAGAAATCAAGGATGCCGGCTTCAATGCAATCCGCAGTGCCCACCATCCGATGAGCCCGGAGATGCTGGCGGCCTGCGACGAATACGGCCTTCTGGTGATGGATGAGCTGGCCGATATGTGGAACGAGGAAAAAAATCAGAACGACTTTTCCAATTATTTTGACCGGTGCTGGGAAGAGGAAACGGAGAAAATCGTCGCGAAGGATTACAACCATCCCTGCGTGATCCTGTATTCCTCCGGCAACGAAATTCTGGACCTTGGACGCGAGAGCGGCGGCCACTGGAACCGGAAAATCTGCAACCGGTTCCATGAACTGGATGCCACGCGCTATACCACAACCGCTGTCAACGGTCTGATTACCGCAGCCGTCAGCGGCAAAATACAGCAGATCATTGTCTCCATGCTGACAGAGAAGGGGATCGATCCTGCCAGTCTTGCCAGCGGCGGAGACTCTGCAGAGAGCGGAATCGGCGCAGCGAACATGATGATGCAGATGACGAACGAGGACGGATTCTGCCAGCATCCACTGATGACGGAGTGTCTGGAGGAGGCGGCGCAGGCAGCGGATATCGCCGGCTACAATTATCTGACCGGACGCCATGCAATGGAGGCACTGCTGCATCCGAACAAGCCGGTTCTGGGAACCGAAACGTATCCGGCGGACATTATCCGTCTGTGGAAGCTGGTGGAGGAAAACGGAAACGTACTGGGCGATTACACATGGACCGGCTATGACTATCTGGGCGAGGCCGGCTGCGGTATTTTCTATTACGACGGAAAACAGAATTTCTCCTCTAATTATCCGGACCGGATTGCGTACATCGGAGATATCAACATCCTGGGCTATCGGCGTCCGATCAGCTATCTGCGCGAAATTGTATTCGGCCTGCGCAAGGCACCGTACATCGGTGTTGTCCGCATGAACCGGTACGGCATGCAGCACAGCCAGACAGCCTGGATGTTCAAGGACAATGTTTCCTCCTGGACATGGCCCGGCTATGAGGGGAAGGAAACCGAGGTGGACGTTTATTCGCCGGATGAAGAGGTGGAGCTGCTGCTCAACGGAACATCCCTTGGCAAAAAGTCGTGCGGCAGAGACCATGGCTATACGGCGTCATGGACCGTGACCTATGCGCCCGGAGAGCTGGTCGCAGTCGGGTATCAGAATGGAAAGGAAACCGGACGTTACAGCCTGACAACAGCCGGTGAAGAGGTTGTGCTGCAGGCGCGGGCAGACCGCATGGAAATTGCAGCGGACAAGGATGAAATTGCCTTTGTGACGGTGACCTTGACGGATCGGAAGGGAACGGATAACCTGTTTGCCAGAAAGACTGTGCGGGCTACGGTGGAAGGCGCCGGAATCCTGCAGGCCTTCGGCAGTGCAGAGCCGCAGCCGACAAGAAGCTACGATGACAGCGAATGGGAGACCTATGACGGACAGGTGATGGCGGCGATCCGCAGCATAGGAGAGCCTGGTGAGATCCGTGTGCGCTTCGAGGCGGAAGGATGCGAGAGCGTGACGGTTTCGATTGTGTGTAAATGATTTTCTGAGTGAATTCAGATATTCTGAGGATTGCCGAGTCTGCAAAAGCGACCGGCAGTCCGGTATTGGTTGGAGGCAGGTGTTTTTGCCTCCAACATTGTTTGTGAGGAATATATGGCTGCATTATTGCTGCTCGTGATTTATCTGATTTTCATCAGTCTGGGGCTTCCGGATTCGCTTCTGGGGTCGGGCTGGCCCAGAATGCAGGTGGATTTTGGCGTTTCATCGTCGTATGCGGGATATGTCTCGATGACGATTTCCCTGTTGGAGCTGACCTACAGAAGGTGCAGAGGGTAGGTGAAAAAAGTGCGGAATCCGCAAAAAAATCAGCAAGCTGGTTGAACGGGACGCGGCTTGCTTGGAATGTTGTGCTATACTGTTCATGAAAAAAATGCGGAATCCGCAATGAAATGAGAATTGCGGGAGCACAGCGCGTGCAGCAATCTGTATCAGATGGAGGGCAAAAGTTTTTGCCCCAACATCATGGAAGCGTGGAGAGAAAGACGATGCAGTATGAAAGAAGGCAATATCTGGATCAGCTGATCCGGAAAAGGGATAATGGGCGCATCAAGATTATTACCGGCTTGCGCCGGAGCGGCAAATCTTACCTTCTGTTCACGCTTTACCGCCGGTATCTTCTGGACTCCGGTGTTCAGGAAGACCAGATCATAGGATTTGCCCTGGATGAAATCGATAATGCCAGATACCGCAATCCGTTTGAGCTGAATAAAGTCATTAAGGAGCGGATTACTGACAGGAACAAGCGTTATTATGTGCTCATTGATGAGATTCAGTTTGTAACGGAGGTACAGAATCCATATGTGGATGATCCGAATGAAAAACTGAATTTCATCGATGTAGTATTGGGCCTGATGAAGATCCCGAACGCAGATATCTACGTGACCGGCAGTAATTCAAAGATGCTCTCGTCGGATATTCTGACGCAGTTCCGTGACCGCGGAGATGAAATTCGCGTCAATCCGCTTTCCTTTGCAGAAGTATACGAGCATTATGAGGGTGACAAGCGGGGCGCATGGCGCGACTACTATACCTATGGGGGAATGCCGCTGGTATGGATGACGGAATCGCATGAGGAGGGAAGCCGCTACCTGCGTGATCTGTTTGCCAGAACGTATATCAAGGATGTTCTGGAGAGGCATCAGATAAAGAGAGACGCGGAGGTCCTGGAGATACTTCTGAATGTGCTGGCTTCCGGCATCGGTTCGCTGACCAATCCGAGCAGGCTGGCAAATACCTTTGACAGCGAGCGCCATATCCGGATTGCTCCGGAGACCATCGATACCTATATTGGGTATTTCGTGGAAGCGTTTCTTCTTCAGAAGGCGGAGCGGTATGATGTAAAGGGACGAAAATACATCAAAACGCCTGTCAAATACTATTATTCGGATGTTGGCCTGAGAAACGCGCGCCTTGGCTTCCGGCAGCTGGAGGAAACCCACCTGATGGAAAATGTCCTTTACAACGATCTGATCCGCCGGGGCTTTGATGTGGATGTCGGCGTGGTGGAGCAGAACCTTCGGACAGAGGAAGGGAAGAACGTTCGCAAACAGCTGGAGGTTGATTTTGTGGTCAACCGGGGAGATGAGCGCTACTACATCCAGTCTGCGCTTTCCATCGATGATCCGGATAAAAGATCGCAGGAAATTGCATCGCTGCTGCATATCCCGGATTCCTTTAAGAAAATCGTGGTCGTAAGAGATTACATTAAGCCATGGAGAGACGAACACGGAATCCAGTACGTCGGAATCGAGGACTTTCTCCTGGATGAAAGTCTTATCAGCAGATAGATGGTAGGGGGAAATAAGTTTTGAAAGGAATGCAGACGAATGAACAGACGGAGCATGTCTCTGCTGCAGACAGAATCGGCCG
>CAVKMX010000088.1:0-9762 GCA_963657295.1 Clostridium sp. CAG:302 | reverse complement strand
GAGGCCTCGCAAGGCCCCCGGACTGGACATTCTCCGCCACCCTGTCGCCTGGCGAGTGAACTGTAACCCGTACAGACCCTCCGGAGCAGGCTTACCCTCTGTCCTGCTCACGAGCGCTCTGCAATGTCCTTGTTCACCATTTCCAGGTAGGGGACCATGATCCCCGGCCGCTTCGGCAGAATATACGTCTGGTCCAGTTCATCAAAGCGGAAGCTCTTCCGTCCTCCGGCTTCCATCCGTTCCCAGAAGGGAAGGAAGCAGCGAAACGGCAGGTAATAATACAGCTCCATTCCGGTGTAATAGATGAGAAAGAAGGCAATGCCGTCCTGCTCCTCGAACCGACGCATGAAATCCACCTGATGCGGGTGCACATTCTGCAGGGCAAAGGTCGTTGTCTTCGCCTCCTTTGCATCAAAGCAGATCGGGTATCCCTGTACCGCGCCGATGTAATCCACCGTGCTCTTCTGTTCAAAATAGGCCAGGGTGATGTGTCTGGTTTCCTTATCCAGCTGCAGCGGTGTAATCGGTGTCGGAATCTTCTGGATCAGGCACAGTCCCTGCTCCTTATACGCCTCATTGGTGCGGTTGATTTCCTCTTCCAGAAGGGAGCCCCTCAGCCCCCGCGAATTCCATGTTGCCATAACCGCTCCCCGATACCCTCGTCATGATTTCTTCGTAGCCGTTTCTGCAGGAGATGACACGTCCGGAAAGCGCGGCAAACTCTCCGGAAAGCTCCGGAAACTCCACTCTCTTGCACAGCAGCAGCTGATGACGGATCCCGAGGGCCCTCCATCTGCGATTGCAGTCCGGATCTCCGTATTTGGGATCTCCCACAATGGGATGCCCGGCAGAGGAAAGATGGGCCCGCAGCTGATGGGTTTTCCCGGTCAGCAGCTGCGCCTCCAGCAGCGTATACCGTCCGTCTGCGGAGTGCAGGAGCGGCCGGTATTCCGTCCTGGTATACGAGGCCCCCGGACACATCCGGTCAGAGAAACTCACGGTATTGCTGCCGGGGTCCTTTCGAAGGTATCCTTCGATCACGCCGTTCGATTTCACGCAGCCCTTCACCACCATATGATAAAATTTATGGATTCTGTGTTCTCTCTGCAGACCCGTCAGAAGCTGGCTTCCCGGCAGCGTCTTGGCCAGAAGGACAATTCCCTCGGTATTGCGGTCCAGCCGGTTCTGGACGGAGGGAACAAAGCGCCGCAGTGCATCGCCGGATATCGCATTGTTCGCTGCAAGATAGCCGAGAAACCACTCGTTCAGAGACAGATCTCCTGTCTCCCCCTTCTGACACAGGAGCCCTGACGGCTTATATACCGCTGCGATATGGGCATCCTCATAGAGCACCTGCACCTTCCACTTCCGGAACGCCTCCAGCCCCTCCACGATCCGCGGATCTGCCTGCTCCTGCATCGGGGGCCGCATTGTACCCTTCCGTGCATCCCCTGCTTCCTCCGCAGGCGCCGCTGTCGCCGGAGCATCCCCCATTTTTTCAAGCGTCTCCTCCGACAGAAACAGCCGAACCCGATCCCCCTTTGTCAGGAGCTCCTTTCCGACCGCTTTTTTGCCGTTCAGCGTAATGTTTTTCTTGCGCAGCATCTTATAGACAAAGGAGGACGGTGCCTGCCTCAGATGCCGTTTCAGGAATTTATCCAGCCGCTGATTCTGCTCCAGATCCGTGATCTCATATTCCCTCATATGACCGCCGGTTTCCTTTTCCTTTGCATGCAATCCACCGATCCTTAAACAGCCGTTTTCTCAAAGAGAAATCTGATTCAGAAGCGCCCACATTTTTTCATGATCCGCATGTTCCGCCCCCTCCAGTGCCGTCAGCTGATCCAGCCGCGTCAGATAGGCCTTGCGGCTGGTGAAGATCTTAATCTGATAACCGTGGATTCCGTTTCCCGTCAGCATCCTGCGAAGGTGCTGCTCTCCCGCTGCCGCATTGCAATGCGGGTCTTCGGTGTAAGCCGCAATGCTCCTGTCCGCCACCGCCAGATGCCGGATGCTGAAATTCTCCTTCTCACTGGTGAAATACAGATTGTATGCATTCTCCAGCTGTCCGCTGTGCTGCCGGATCTCCTTTGCAAGATCCTCGGAGCATTCCCCCGCCCGCAGCAGCATGATCCATCGAACCAGGACCTTTGCAGCCGGCAGCACGAGCAGCACCGCCGCAATGGTGAACAGGTTCTGATTGGTTTTGAAATACCACCGTGCCCCGGCATACACCGCGGCCGACAAAGCCAGCATCGCCGCCGCCAGGATTCCGGTCTGCAGGGTCTGTTTCCGGTGATAGGCAAACTCGCCCTTTACCGTTCTGCCCTTCCCGTTCCGGCCCGGCCGATTTGCAGGGTTCGTCTTCTCTGTTCTGTTCTCAACGGATGTCTTCACCTCGTCTGTACCAGCCTTTCAACGCCTGTCATCGAAAAAAGCGTCCGTCATTCCTTTGATGAAGAAATGAACGGACGCTTTGATTCGGTAATCTTCTTCAGCCTTCCGGATTGCTCTGTGCCACGGTGTCCTCTGCACTCTGCGAAGCGGCATCTGCTGCCGCCTGCTGCTGGGCGAGCACGGCAGCCTGGGCCTGCGCTCCCGCCTCCTGCACAGCCTGTGTGGCCATCTGCTGCTCCATCAGGGTTGCCTGCTGTCTTGCGGCATCCGACTCCTGCATCTGCTGCGTCAGCGCGTTGCGGTCATTCTGCACATTCTGCAGATACGAGTTCATGCTCTGCAGCGTGGACTGGTACACCGTATTGGTGTCCGTGATAACACTCTGCGTAAGCTGTTCCAGATGTGCCAGCATATCTGCAAGATAAGCCTGGGCCTGATGATTGTAGTCATTCACCTGCTGTGATGCTGCGGCAACAATCTGCTGGGCCTGATTCTGTGCCTCCTGCACCATTGCCACGGACTGCTGCTGGGCCTGTGTCATGATGTCATTGGCCTGCCCCTGGGCCGTGGTCACAAGCTCATTGGCCTGATCGGAGGCGCGCTGTGCCGTGTCGGCTGCCTCCTGTTTGGCCGCGGCGATCATCTGCCCGGCCTGATCATAGGCCTGCTTCATGACCTCTTCCTCATTGATCTGCTGGTTCATCTGCTCGGTGGCCTTCTGAATCAGCGCCTGGGCCTTTTCCTTGGCATCCGCGAAGATCGCATCCTTCTGGTCCAGCACCTCACGGTACCTCGCCACCTCGTCCGGGATCACATCGCGGAGCTCCTCCACCAGGGTATCGATCCGCTCCCGGTTCACCATAATATAGTCCTTAGAGAGCGGCTTATACTTGCAGGTTTCGAGAAAATCCTCTATCTCATCAATCTTGCGTTCGATCTTATTGCTGCTCATTTCAAACGGCCTCCCCCGGTCACCGGCACAGCTGCATCACGGTCTCCTGACCGTGTCACGGAATTTCGCCTTCACCATCTCTTCCACCTCCGGCGGAACACAGACACTGATGTCGCCGCCGAAAGATGCAATCTCCTTTACGTTGGAGGAACTCAGATACGCATACTGCAGACTGGTTGTGAGGAAAACCGTATCCAGTCTCCCGGCAGACAACAGCTTGTTGATCTGTGCAATCTGCAGCTCGTACTCAAAATCTGTCACGGCGCGCAGTCCCCGGATACTCACATGGGCGTCGATCTTTTCCGCGTAATCAATCAGAAGCCCGTAATAAGCATCCACGCGGACATTGGAAATTTCGCGCGTAACATCCTGTAGCATTTTAACACGTTCCTCAACGGAAAACAACGAAGTCTTGGCCCGGTTATCCAGGACACAGACTGTCACTTCATCAAACATCCGCGAGCCGCGCCGGATAACATCAAGGTGACCATAGGTCACCGGATCAAAGCTTCCGGGATAAATTGCCTTTTTCATGTTCTTCTCACCGGGAAGGCATTTCGTCTTCCTCTCTCTGAATTTTCTCTGCCTGCCCGGCAGAGAAGGTCTTACTGTGCAGCGGTTTTCCGCAGGAAGAGGTGCCTCTGCGAGCGGTAATTTTTCTCGCGCACGATGGAAAGGCCGGTTCCCTCCAGATAATCAAAATCCGTGTCCAGCGCCGTCTCCGCAATGATCATCGTATCTTCCGTCACGTAGGGCATTCCGGCCAGCTCCAGAAGCGTTCGCTTCATCGTATCGGCATGATACGGCGGATCCAGATAGATGATGTCCGCCTGCTTCTCATGAATATGGTGGAGCGCATTCAGAACATCCATTTTAAGGAGAATTCCGGCTTCCTCAAAATGTGTCTTGTGCAGATTCGCCTGAATACAGGCGGCAGCGGACTTTCCGCTTTCCGCAAAATACGCTTTTCTGGCACCTCTGGAAAGCGCTTCGATTCCGATGCTGCCGCTCCCTGCACAAAGGTCCAGAAAAACACAGCCCGGAACATCAAACTGGATGATGTTGAACAGAGTTTCCTTAATGATGTCCTGCGTCGGTCTGGTATCCGTCCCTTCCGGCGTCATGAGCGGCATACTCCGCGCTGTTCCTGCTATTACTCTCATAGGCTCCTTTCCTGCTGCCTTCTCGCAGCAGCCGATGTACCTGTTCCAGATCACGTGAACAGTCCGCGCCGAACCGGGCCGCTATTTCTTCACCCCTCTGCCGCCGCGGGCCGCAGATTTCAAATGCTGCAGATCAATTTCCTGTCCATGGAAGGTCACCGTCTCCGGTTCTCCCGGGCGGATGATCCAGGCATCTTCGACCTTATCCCGCACCGTCAGCTTGATGCCGCGGACCCCTCGGGCGTTCTTCTTCTGCTCCGGAATTTCCTCCAGCGCATATTTCAGGAAATATCCTGCCGCCGTCCGGAGCACGATGCTCTGCTCATCGGTCACCGCATGCACCATCACCAGCCGGTCTTCCTCCTCCAGCTTGGAAGCCTGAATGGAAAGCCTTGTCACATCAAACTCTCCGCCGCTGACCATCTTAACATATCCCTGCTCCGTCACGAAAACAAGCCGGTACAGATTCAGTTTACTCTGATCGGTGATGTAAACCACATTTTCCTTCGCAGAATCAAATCTGCATACATTGTCAATCGGTCTGCCCTTTTCCTTGAGCTTCGCCATGGGGAGATCGCTGACCTTCACCGTGTGCATCATGCCGGTATCCGTGAAAACGCACACTCTTCCGAGGTTGGAGCAGGCGAAAAAGGATTTGAATTCCGTTTCCACGGTCTCCCTGTTGCGTTCATAAACCGACATATCCACGGTCTTGGCATACCCGAACCGGTCCATGACGAACATGACCCTGGTTTCTTCCTCCTCCGGCCGGACATAAACCGCCTCTTCTCCCTGAATGATCTGCGTTCGGCGCGGCGAGGCATATTCTTTTTTGAATCTGGCGAGCTCATCGCGTATGACTCTTGTCATGGAGCTCTTCTGCTCCAGAATATCCTCATACCGGTAGATGTTCGCCACCGTCTCCTCGTGTTCGGCGATCAATGCATTGATTTCCAGTCCCACCAGCTTCCGCAGCCGCAGCTCCAGAATGGCATCTGCCTGTCTCGGTGTAAAGGCCAGCTGAGAAGCCATGACCGCAGATTCCCTGGAGCGGAAGCGAATGCCCTCCGTCACTCCCTCTGACAGGCACTTCCTTGCCTGTTGCGTTGACTGGGAGCCGCGGATGATCTCAATAATGAGATCAATCACATTGCAGGCCTTGATCAGGCCCTCCTGAATCTCACGTTTCTCCTGCTCCCGGGCAAGGAGCGTCTCGTATTTGCGCCGCGTTGTCTCAAAGGCAAAATCGATGCCGGCCTGCAGGATCTGCCGAAGAGAGAGGGTCTCCGGACGGCCGTCCTTGATTGCCAGCATATTCACGCCGAAGGTATCCTCCAGCTTGGTCTTTTTGTAAAGAAGCGCCTTGAAATTCTCAACATCCGTATCTTTCTTGAGCTCAATGACAATCCGGATGCCTTCCTTGGAGGATTGATTGGAGATATCAATGATATCATTCGTTATTTTATTTTCATAAAGCGCCGCCACATCCTGCAGGAATTTGGCGATCCCGGAGCCGATCATGGTATACGGGATTTCCGTCACCACGAGATTGATGTGTCCCGCCTTGCCCTTCTCCGTTTCCACCTTGCCCCGCAGACGGATCTTGCCCTGTCCGGTCTCGTAAATGGCAGGCAGGTCCTTCTGATTGACAACGATTCCGCCGGTAGGAAAATCCGGTCCCTTCAGACAGCGCATCAATGTCCGGGTGCTCGCCTCCGGATCCTCCAGAAGCGCAATCTCCGCGTCGATCGCCTCCGCCACATTATGCGTCGGCGTGGACGTCGCCATACCCACGGCGATTCCCTCCGATCCGTTGATCAGAAAGTTGGGAATCATGGCCGGCAGAACCGACGGCTCCTTTTCGGTTTCATCGAAATTGGGAACAAAGTCCACTACATTCTTATCGAGATCGGCCAGAAGAGCCTCCTCCGTGATCTTCCGGAGTCTGGCTTCGGTATAACGCATGGCGGCAGCAGAGTCTCCCTCAATGGTACCGAAGTTGCCGTGCCCGTCCACCAGCGGGAGCTCTTTTTTAAAATCCTGCGCCATGACCACCAGGGAGTCATAGATGGAGGAATCTCCATGCGGATGATACTTACCCATGGTATCGCCGACGATGCGTGCGGATTTTCGGTACGCTCCGTCATGGTGAATTCCAAGCTCTGACATATCGTACAGGACCCGCCGCTGTACCGGCTTGAGACCATCCCGAATATCCGGGAGTGCACGGCTGATGATCACCGACATGGCATAGTCGATGTAGGACTTCTGCATCAGCTCCGAATACTCGCTGGGGATAATCTGTTCCTGCGTTGGTTCTGTGTTGGTTGTTTTTCTGGCCATCTTCCGTTGTTCCTGTTATCTTCTGCGCATGCCGCCCGGGCTGCTGCTCCGGCATCGGTGCCTTCCGGCTGCCGCCTCAAACGTCCAGTGCGGCGTCTGTCGCATGGGCATGAATGTATTCTCTTCTGGGAGGAACATCCGTTCCCATGAGGAGCCCCGTCATCTCCGAGGCCATGCGTCCGTCATCGATCTGAATTTTCCGCAGCCTTCGCCTTGCCGGATCGAGGGTGGTCTCCCACAGCTGCTGCGGATCCATTTCGCCGAGTCCCTTATAACGCTGCAGTGTGAAGCCGGAATGCTCCTTCCGGTAACGGGCCAGCGCCGCATCATCGTACAGATACTCGCCCGCCTCACCCTTCTTCTTCGGGATTACCTTGTACAGGGGCGGCATGGCGACATAGACATGTCCCTCATAAATGAGATCCGGCATGAACCGATAGAACAGCGTCAGGAGGAGCGTTGAAATGTGCGCGCCGTCCACATCCGCATCCGCCATGATGATGATCTTGTCATAGCGCAGCTTTGTAATGTCAAAATCCTGACCGTATCCTTCCGAAAAGCCGCACCCGAAGGCATTGATCATTGCCTTGATCTCCGCATTGGCAAGGACCTTATCCATGGATGCCTTTTCCACGTTCAGGATTTTGCCGCGGATCGGCAGAATCGCCTGAAACATGCGGTTTCTGGCCATCTTGGCGGAGCCGCCTGCGGAATCGCCCTCGACGATGAAAATTTCACACTGCGCGGCATCTCGGGACTCGCAATTGGACAGCTTCCCATTGGAATCAAATGAAAACCTCGGCTTGACCAGCATATTGGTCTTTGCCTTGGCTTCGGATTTGCGGATTTTTGCCGCGCGCTCCGCGCATTCAATGACGGCCTTGAGCTGCTCCAGGTTCCGGTCAAAATAGTGCGTTGTCTCATCCGCCGTGACCTGTGAAACAGCCTTTGCCGCATCCGGATTGTCCAGCTTGGTTTTCGTCTGTCCCTCGAAACGGGGGTCCGGATGCTTGATGGCAATCACGGCTGTCATGCCGTTGCGCACATCCGCGCCGGTGTAATTGACATCCTTCTCCTTTAACGTTCCCAGCTCCCGGGCGTAGCTGTTGATCACCTGTGTGAAAGCCGTCTTGAAGCCGGTCAGATGTGTGCCGCCCTCGGAATTGTAGATGTTGTTGCAGAACCCCATGATCTCCTCGCGGAAATCACGAATGTACTGAAAGGCGCATTCCACCTCGATATTCTCATATTTCCCGCTGAAGTAGACGATGTCGGTCACGGTTTCGTCGGATTTGTTCAGCTCCCGGACAAAGCCCCGGATTCCGTCCGGCTCGTGAAAAACCTGGGTTTCCTCGCTCCCTGTCCGTTTGTCCTCGTACTCGATGGTAAGCTGCGGGTTCAGATAGGTTGTTTCATGAAGACGGGATTTGATGTCCTCCTCGCGGAATCTTGTCTTCTCGAAAATGGTCGGATCCGGCAGGAAATTGATGGTTGTCCCGGTGGTCCTGCTCTTCCCGACAACCGGAAGAAGTCCGTTCACCAGCTCCTGCACCGGCTCTCCCCGCTCATATCTGTCTTCATAGACAGAGCCGTTCTTGCGGACCTGCACCGTCATTTGCGTCGACAGTGCGTTGACAACCGAAGAGCCGACGCCGTGCAGACCTCCGGAGGCGGCATAGGACTTATTGTCAAATTTGCCGCCGGCATGAAGCGTTGTGAATACCACGCGCTCTGCGGACACTCCCTTTTCATGCATATCAATGGGGATTCCGCGGCCGTTGTCCGCTACGGTACAGGAGCCGTCCGCTTCCAATGTCACCTTGATCCTGTCGCAGAAGCCCGCCAGGTGCTCATCCACCGAATTATCCACGATTTCATAAATCAGGTGGTTCAATCCCCTCGTGGATGTGCTGCCGATGTACATGCCCGGTCTGGTGCGGACCGCCTCCAGTCCCTCCAGGACCCGGATGCTGGACGCATTGTATTGTGTGCTCTCTGCCATGCATTACCTCATTATCCGCCGCCCCGGACGGTCCCGCTCTGTCTGCGGCACCGTCCGGGCGTTTTTCTTCATCGATTGGTCCGATCTTCAATGTCCAGCTTTTTCGAGCAGGCAATGGCCAGCGCGCCTTCGCCGATGTGACAATTGATCACAGAGGGGAGCTGATCCGTCTCTACCGGATGTCCCTCAAAGGCATTCCGAATCTGTTCCGCCCAGTTCTCGAACTCCGGGGATCTTGACTCCACGGCATACAGCCACACATTGTCCTGCCCGCCGTAAAGCTTCTCGCAGTCACTCTTCATGGCATTGATCATGGTGGTGCGTCCCTGCTGGGCCGTTCTGGCCTTGGCAAAGGCATCCAGTCTCTCACCGAAAATCTTCAGAACCGGCTTGATCTTCAGCAGGGTCCCGATGGCAGCGGCAGCCGGGGTAATGCGTCCGCCGCGCTTGAGATAGGTCAGGGTATCCACCATGATATAGATGCTCTGCTCATAGCGGACCTCCTCCAGTTTGTCCTTGATTTCTCTTGCCGTCCAGCCCTTTGCGGCCATTTCCGCGGCATCCATGACGGAGCGTCTCTGGGTGACCGAAATCCGCTGGTTGTTCACGACCTCCACCTTTCCGTCGTAATCGCCGGACAGCATCATCGCAGACTGGCAGGAGCCGGAGAGGCCGGATGACATCGGAATGTATACCAGCGAATCGTTCTCCTCCAGAATCTGATCCCAGACCTTTAAAACGTCCACGGGCGACGGCTGGGACGTGTGCACCGTCTCACCGGACCGCAGTCTTTCGAAAAACTCATCTCTCGTCAGATTGACATCCTCGAAATAAGTCTTTTCATTGTCGCCGAACATGAACGGAGTAGATACCAGTCCGATTCCCAGCTCCCGCGCCTGTGCCAG
>CAVKMX010000087.1:0-9766 GCA_963657295.1 Clostridium sp. CAG:302 | reverse complement strand
CGCAAGCACCGAGGCCTCGCAAGGCCCCCGGACTGGACATTCTCCGCCACCCTGCCGCCTGGCGGGCGAATGAACTGTAGCCCGCACCTGCATGCACATCCGGCCGCTGTCCCTAGATCACCCCATCACCCGTTCGATGAGGTCTGCCAGCGCCTGCGCTTTCTCCTGCAGTACATCCTGATTCTCCCCCTCTATCATAACCCGGACCAGCGGCTCTGTTCCGGAGGGGCGGATCAGAACTCTTCCCTTTCCGTCAAACTCCTTTTCCAGGCTGGCAATGTCCGCCACAATCTCCGGATAATCCAGGTAATGCTCCTTTTTGGCATTGTCCACATGGGCATTGATGAGCACCTGCGGATAGGTCTTCATAATGCCGGCCAGCTCTGACAGGGGCTTTCCGGTATCCTTCATGACCTGCAAAAGGTGCAGGCAGGAGAGCAGTCCGTCTCCGGTCGTGTTCTCTCCCAGGAAAATAATGTGTCCCGACTGTTCTCCGCCCAGATTGGAGTCCAGCTCCTTCATTCTCTCCAGGACATAGCGGTCTCCGACCTTCGTCCGCTCAATCCGAATCCCGTTCTCCTCTCCCATGAGGAAGAACCCGAGATTGCTCATAACCGTGGCAACAATGCGGTCCCCCTTCAGCCGTCCTTCTTCCTTCAGCCGGCATCCGATGATCGCCATGATTTTGTCGCCGTCTACAATTGCGCCCTTTTCATCAACGGCAAGAAAGCGGTCAGCATCTCCGTCGAAGGCAATGCCGATGGCCGCCTCCTCCTGCAGCACCTTCTCCCGCAGCTCCTCCATATGCGTAGAGCCGCAGCCGCGGTTGATGTTGGTTCCGTCCGGATCGTTATGAATCGGGACCACCGATGCGCCGAGCTTGCGGAGTGCCTCCACATTGGAGCGGTAGGCGGCTCCCTCTGCGGTATCCACCACGACCTTCATGCCGCGAAGGTCCACCGGCACTGTTTCCACCGAGTGATCCACATATTCGTGCCAGGCCTCCATCCGGTACTCGATATGCCCCACGTCCTCTCCGGTCGGGAAGGCAATGTCTGCCATGCCGCTGCAGATCTGCGCTTCAATCTCATCCTCCACAGCATCCGGCAGCTTATATCCGTTGCCGTCGAAAAATTTGATGCCGTTGAATTCCATCGGATTGTGCGAGGCGCTGATCACCACGCCCGCATCTGCGTGATGCGCCTTGGCCAGATATGCCACGGCCGGTGTCGGGAGAACTCCCAGATATACGACATCGGCTCCCACGGAGCAGGCTCCTGCCATCAGCGCATTGGCCAGCATGTCGCCCGACCTTCTGGTATCACACCCCACCATGATCACCGGCTTCCGTGCTCCGTTCTCCCTGGACAGGACGTAGGCGCCGGCCTGTCCCAGCTGCATGGCAAGTCCCACCGTCAGTTCCTGATTGGCAACACCTCTTACTCCGTCTGTTCCGAACATTCTGCTCATCTGCAAAACCTCATTCTGTCTCCTCATTTTCTGATGTTACCTGGATCACCGCCGTGATGACATTGTTGACCGTGACGCCGTCCGGCGCCGTCACCGTCACCTGCGTCCTGTAGCGGCCGGCGAAGTCCGTGCCGTCTTCGTCTCCGATGGCCGCACCGACGTCCACCGTCATCTCCAGATCCGCCGCCTTGATGGCATCCACCGCAGAGGTAATCCCCGTGACGCTCACATTGAAACTGCCCTGCTCCGTGTAGCTGCTGCCGTTCCCCGTTCCGTCATTGACCGAGTACAGCACCGCGCGGCACCCCTTGGGGATGTTCTCCAGCTTCACATCTGCCGTGCTGACGGCGACGGACGATGTCTCCGCCTGCTCAATGCCCACGGTAATCCGCACGGTTCCGTCCGACTGCGTGTCTGCCAGTGTGACTCCCTCCGGCAGATAATCCCGGATGTCCACGCTGCTCTGGTAGCTGGATGTGCTGCCGGTGATGTCCACTGCAGAGGCCGGGATCTGGATCTTGTCAATTCCGGCAAGGACCGAGGCCTTTCCGGCCAGCTTCACCGTTTCCGGGTCTGCCGCCACCACCCCGTTCCGAAGGTACCCGGCCGCCGGCTCTCCGCTGACACTCACCTCAATCGGCACCGTCTTCAGCGGAAGAATGGTGACATTCACCTTCACGGAGGTGATGTTCATGCTCAGGTTCGTTGTATCCACGCTGTTGCCGTCGGCATCCACCAGACGCACATCGGCATAGGTGGTAATGCTGCTGGTCGCCCCGGAGACATCGACCACCGCCTTCGCCGAGGCAATCGACGAAACAATGGATTCCGGTCCCGATACCCGGATCTGGTTCTGCTCCGGCGTCACGCTGCCCAGTTCATATCCTCCCGCCGGCTCTCCGCTGGTCTCTGTCTGGAGCGGGAAGGAGTCGGTCATTTTCTCCTCGATGGAGAGCATGACATTCTTCAGGGTCCCGGTGATGCTGTCCACCTCCACTCCGCTCCGGCTGCAGGAGTATTCAATCTCCACCGTATTCAGACTGGTCAGATTCTCCACGTCCGCCGTTGCGGATATGTCATCCCGCGTCAGATCATCCAGGACGGAGCGGCGTGCCCGAACGGTGACGACGGACACCACGTCCGTATTGTCCAGAACCGTGTATACCTGCCCCTGGTCGGTGATCAGCGCCGTATGAATCAGATTGACGGGTACGTTTGCAATCCGCTTGGTTTCCATCGGATCATTGATGTTCCCGACAACCACCCACAGAATGACGGCGAACAGAAGGGCCGCCAGCTTCATCCCCAGGTTATTCAGAATGTGAGGCCTGTTCTTGTTCTCCGTCATCCTGTTCCCTTTCCTTCCGGTCTGCCAGGAGTCTCTTGCGCTCCTCCATTTCCTTATCCTGCAGCTTCACCAGACGTGCCTGCAGCTCATCCCCGGTAACATCCAGCTCCAGCTCTCCCTTGTAGGCAATGCTGATCCTGCCGGTTTCCTCCGACACAATGATGGTCAGGGAATCCGTCACCTCCGAGATGCCGACGCCCGCGCGGTGCCTGGTTCCAAGATCCTTGTCCAGCTTATTGTCCGACAGCGGCAGATAACAGGTGGCTGCCACCACCCGGTCGCCCGCGATGATCACCGCGCCGTCGTGCAGCGGTGTATTCTTTTCAAAAATATTGATGAGAAGCTGTCTGGTTACGACGGCGTCCAGCTCAATTCCGGTACGCTCCCACTCATGGAGCGGCGTGCGCTGCCGGATTACGATCAAGGCCCCTGTTTTCACTCTGGCCATTGCGACACTGGCCCGGACAATTTCCGAAATGGTGCTGTCCGAGAACAGCCCGCCTCTTCCGGTATTGTCGCGGAACAGCACCGACAGGACCTTCTTCTGTCCCAGCTCCTCCATGGCGCTGCGCAGCTCCGGCTGCAGGATCACGATCAGCGCCGTGACCGCAATGCTGGCAACGTTCTGCACAATCCACAGAATGGTCGTCATGCGGAACACCCAGGCCAGCAGAATAAAGGCGCCGATAAAGAGCAGGCCCTTTACCAGCGCATACGCCCTCGTATTCTGCACCCAGACCATAATGTGGTAGATCAGAAATGCAATGATCAGAATCTCCACAACATCCGACCAGGTCATGTTCGGAACATGCAATACCTCTATGTATTTGGACAATGTCTCCTGAATCAGTTCCATGCCAACCTTCTAATACAAAATGTCTGTTCGGCGTCCCTCTCGTTGTGCCCTCAGAAATCCTCGCGGAATTCATCTTCATACTCGTCCCGGCGTACGTCCTCATATTCCCGATTGTCGTATGCCGGCTCCTCCCACGCGGGCCCGCGCTCCTCGCGATAGCCGTTCTCCCGTCTTCCCTCCGGTCTGTGTCCGTGCGCAGCAGGGTACTCACCGGTCCCCTTGCGCGCATTCACGGTCCGCACTGTCCGACGCGGACTCGCAAATGCATTCTTCGGAATTGCCTTTACATAATAATAGTACTCGTCATCCTCGAACTGCGTCGTCTCCGTCCTCGAATAATCCAGATTGAACATCAGAAAGGAGAGCACCGCACCCGCGGCAAAGCCGCCCAGCGTTCCGACAAAGGTGAGCGGTGCACTGATCTGCACATCCTGCGTCAGTGCGCCGGCAAGGATCACCACCAGCTGCAGGAGTGCCCCCACACCGGAGGCTGCAATCCACGCATACGGCATCGGAAGCCGGCGGACCGCATAGACAGCGGCCGCAGCGGCCACCATGGCTGCTGCCGTGATCATCATGGTCTTATCCTGCATGATGCCGTCCATCAGGAACTGCAGGCTTGTCATCATGCTGTCGGCTGAGGACGTCCCCCCTGTGCCGCCGATCGCGGCCTCATTCTGGTGGACAAAACGGATGAAGCTGTCCGCCACGGCTCCTACCGCCACCGTGATGCCGCTGGCCGGCGTGAACAGCAGACCGCCGGCAATCGGGAGTGCATACTGCAGACCGACGGCGCGGCAGGCCGGATAGAGCAGCAGCAGGATCGTATCCCCCGGTGTGAAGCGGAGGTAAACCAGCAGGAGCACCAGAAAGAGCACTCCTCCGACTGCGGCCGCCTCCAGTGCGATCGAATACAGGTCCAGCAGAATGACCGCGCCCAGGATCACGACCATCAGGTTCGGCGGACACACCGCCGCCAGAAGGGCCACGATCAGTGTCGGCAGAATGCCGGAGAGCTTTCCCTGCTGCCCGATCTGACTGTTGATCACCTGCATGGCCAGCAGCACGGTCAGGAATCTGCCCGCCATCTTAATGTAGTTTTCATACTGTGCATAAATCGAGAGAAGCTTCTCCCGCAGCTCCAACAATGTCGTCATTCTGTGTCCGCTTCCTTCCTTGGATGGTGCGTGCCGCAGCCGCTACCGTTTCCTGTACCGTGCCGCCAGCTGGAGCAGATCCTTCCGATACCCTCTCTGCCTCGCCCTTGCCTTGCTGTAGCGCACGCTGTACACCGCGATGGTAACGGCCATCAGAATGCCGACAAAAAGCGCGTACTGCAGAAGGACCAGCAGGATGAATTCCTCCAGGTCCAGGCTGTAGATCTTCTCAATCATATCCTCAAAATGGTAGAGCGCGTACGCCGCGAACAGGATCAGGAAAGCAATGGTCCCGCACACAAAGGTGATCAGTGCCTGCCGGGTCAGATAATCGGTGCGGAAATACCCGGTAATTCTGGCATCTCTTCTCCCTTCCCGGTCCTCATAAGCAGCCATCCTTGTCATACGCCGAACCCGGTTCTGATTGATCATAAGTATCCTCTCCTATTGCAAGCACCGCACACAGCACAGCCGCGGCTCCCCTCTGCCGCAGCGAAGCCGCGCAGGCATCCATGGTAGCACCGGTGGTGTATATGTCATCAATCAGCATAATTACCTTAGATTTTACATCATGGACAGGGGCAATAAAAGCATTTTTGATTTTGCTGCGCCGCTCGGCCGCGCCCATTCCGCGCAGCACAGCGGTGTCGGTCCTGCGCTCCAGGTAGGACTCCTGCACCGGGATCCCTGCTGCCTCAGACACACTGCGCGCCAGCAGTGCAGCCTGGTTGTATCCCCGCCTGCGCAGTCTCTCGCGTGAAATCGGAACCGGGGTCAGTGCATCAATTCTTTCCGTCCGGAATTCCTCCGAAAGACGCACGGCAATCTGCTGTCCCATCCACTCTGCATACTCAGCCCGCCCTTCATATTTCAGCCGGTACAGTGCACCGGAAATATCCCGATAGCGGTACGCGGCACACCCTCTCCGGAAGGCATGCGCGGTCCTTTGGCAGTCCCGGCAGAGCTCCCTGCGCGCATCGGCCAGCGGTTTCCCGCATCGGCAGCACAGAGCATCCCGTTCCGTCAGCATTTTCGTATGCAGCTCCTCTGCGCACACTCTGCAGATCAGTCCGCCGAACGGGCGAACCGGGCGGTCGCAGATCGGACATCTCCTCGGGAACAGGAGATCCCGGGCCGCATTCCCGATGCAGGTTCCCGGCTTGTCTCTCAATCCTCTCACATCTCCTTTTGCCGCTGTCCGTTCGATTCCGGCGTCTGTTCCGGCGGAATCTCCGCGATTCGCCCGCGAAGCCCCGAATAGCGGGTATACGTGCTGGTATTCTGCTCCATTCGTTCCACCGTCTGCGGATCGCCCAGAAGGACCACGCACTTTTTGGCCCTGGTTACGGCCGTATACAGAAGGTTTCGGTTGAACAATCCGGATGGCCCTGTCAGCAGCGGCAGGATCACCGCCGGGTACTCCGACCCCTGGGATTTATGCACCGTGATGGCATAGGCCAGCTCCAGATCATCCAGCTGCGTAAACGGGTACCGCACGAGGCGGTTCTCGTCAAAGCGCACCACGAGCTCCGCGTTCTCCCTGTCCACCTGCAGGATCGTCCCGAAATCTCCGTTGAACACGCCGGCTCCCTTTTCCAGCGGCAGGCCGAAGTTCCCCGGAACCTCCCATTCGATCTGATAGTTGTTCTTCGTCTGCATCACCTTGTCGCCGACCCGGAAGGTCTGCTCGTGTGCAGAGGTTTCTCCGCGTCCCTCCTCCGGCGGATTCAGGACGCTCTGCAGCACCTCATTGAGGCGGATGCTGCCGAGGGCCCCCTTCCGCATGGGTGTGAGCACCTGTATGTCATCCCGGCTCCCGTGCACGTAACGCGGCAGCATTTCACGCATCAGCATGACAATATGCTTGTAGATCACCTGCGGATCCCTTCGCTCCAGAAAGAAGAAATCCTTCGACCGGTTGTCCAGCTCCAGCGGCAGGCCCTGCAGAATGCGGTGCGCGTTCATGACGATGTCGCTCTGCTGTGCCTGCCGGAACACCTTCTGCAGCGTAATGCTGCAGAAGCGGCCCGACTCCATGAGATCCTGCAGCACACGACCCGGACCGACGCTGGGCAGCTGGTGAATGTCTCCCACCATGATGAGCCGCGTTCCGGGACGGATGGCCCGCAGCAGTGCATGGAACAGGAAGATGTCCACCATGGACATTTCATCAATGATGATGACATCCGCCTCCAGCGGGTTGTCTTCATCCTTTTCAAAGCGCCAGGCCTCCTCTGCGCCCCGTTCGCCCTCTGCAGCCTCCGCCGCCTTATATCCCAGGAGACGGTGCATGGTCATGGCCTCATGGCCGGTGGCCTCCGTCATCCGCTTGGCCGCGCGTCCCGTCGGAGCCGCCAGCAGCACCGATTTGACATCGGAGAGAAAGAAACGGATGATGGCGTTGATGGTTGTGGTCTTCCCGGTTCCCGGTCCTCCGCTGATGAGCAGGATTCCGCGCGTCACCGCCAGCTGCACGGCCCTTCTCTGCAGCTCATCCAGCGCCAGATTCTCGTGCTCCTCGATGTGACGGATGCGGTTCTGGATTTCCTGCTCCGTGTAGCTGTGAACCTGCACCGAATCCAGATCCAGCAGCCTCCTCGCAACGCTCTGCTCCAGGTGATAGGCATAGGCCCCGTACACCTGCGCGCCTTCGGTCTCCTGCGTCTCTTCTCCGCCCTGTCCGCCTTGCTCCGGCACAAGGATCCGGATGCGCCGCTCCATTGCCAGATTCTGCAGCTGGATGCCGATGGCCTCCTCCGGAACCCCCAGCAGGCTCTCTGCCCGTTCCGTCAGAAGGCTCTCCGGCAGATAGGTGCTCCCCTCCTGCAGATTCACGGACAGAAGGAACAGAATTCCGCTGCGGATGCGGTAATCCGAATCCGGCAGAATTCCAACCCTTGCCGCGATGGCGTCTGCCGTGGTAAAGCCGATGCCGGAGATCTCCTCCGCCAGCCGGTAGGGATTCTTCCGGAGCACCTCATACAGCTCTTCCCTGTAGGTCTCCCATATTTTCAATGCCCTCCGCCCGCTGATCCCGTATTCCTGCAGATAGATCATGGCATCCCGCACGTCCTTTTTCTCCGCCAGCTGGGAGGCGATCTCCCGCGCCATCCGCCTGCTGATCCCCTTGACCTCCGAAAGGCGCTCCGGCTCCTCATCCAGGATGCGCATCGTCTCCTCGCCGAATGCCTTCACAATCCGTGCAGCCAGCGCCTCGCCGACGCCCTTGATCGCTCCGGATGCAAGATACCGGTATACCGCCTGCGCGCCCTCCGGGCGCACCACGGCATATTCGGACACCCGCAGCTGGTCCCCGTAGACCGGATGCGTCACGACATCCCCGGCAATCTCCACGCTTTCCCCCTCGGAAATGGCTGCCGGGAAGCCGGTGCAGGTGATCTGCTCCCCTTCACTTGTCACCTCGAAAACGGTGTACAGATTCTCTTTGTTGCGGTATATCACCGCCGAAATGTAACCCTTTATTCTCTCCATTGGTCATGCGGGTGTGCTCGTACCGACGCGAAGCTTGTACAGACACGAAAGCCGGACGGAGAACCCGCCCGGCGAAATGAACGATACGGATGCCTGCAGGCATCTCTCCGGGAACCGCACCGGCAGGAAAACGCTGTCCCCAGCATTTCCTACGCCTCTATGGTGTTCTCCCCTGCGATGAATTCGACATATTTGCCGGTCCCGATGGCAACGGCCGTCATGGGATCCTCGGCGGTAACCGCACTGATTCCGGTCTTGCTGGTGATCAGGTCCTCCAGACCGTTCAGAAGCGCGCCGCCGCCCGTCAGGACAATGCCGCGGTCTGCGATGTCCGCCGCCAGCTCCGGAGGTGTTCTCTCCAGCACGCTGTGAATCGCCTCCACAATCTGGTTGGTGGATTCCTTCAGGGCCTCCTCGGTCTCGCTGGAGCCCACCTTAATGGTGCGGGGCAGACCGGTCACCAGATTGCGCCCGCGGACCTCCACATAATCCTCCTCGGCCGCAGGATAACAGCTCCCGATCTTGATCTTGATGTCCTCTGCTGTGCGTTCGCCCACCAGCAGATTGTATTTCTTGCGCATATAGCGCACCAGAGCATCGTCGAAATCGTCTCCTGCCACCTTGATGGAGGTGCTGACCACCGTACCGCCGAGGGAAATCACGGCTATGTCCGTGGTGCCGCCGCCGATGTCCACCACCATGTTCCCGCAGGGCTTGGAAATGTCGATGCCTGCGCCGATGGCTGCCGCAATGGGCTCCTCAATGATATAAACCTCCCGGGCGCCGGCCTGAAAGGTCGCATCCTCTACGGCCTTCTTCTCCACCTCGGTGACCTGACTCGGCACACATACCGCGATGCGCGGCTTGCGGAAGGTGCGGCGGCCAACGGCCTTCTGGATGAAATACTTCATCATTTTCTCGGTCACTGTGTAATCCGAAATGACGCCCTGCCGCAGCGGGCGCACCGCCACAATATTGCCCGGCGTACGTCCCAGCATCAGCCTGGCATCCTCTCCGATGGCCTTGATCTTGTTGGTATCCCGATCGAATGCGACAACGGAGGGCTCCTTCAGCACCACGCCGCGTCCTCTGATGTAGACCAGCACGCTCGCGGTTCCAAGATCGATTCCGATGTCCGAATGCTGCAATGGCATAAATCTGCTCCTTTATATTCTTCCTCACGCTGCTCTCTGCAGCCGTCATTTGCTCTCTGAATTCCTGCCGCGCCGTGTGCAGATGCCCGAACAGGCCGCGGACGGGGGACGCAGGCGGACTCCTCTCCTGCGGCGGTTCTGCCGCCGGCCGAAAATCCGTGCCTTCTTAGTATAGACTAGGGATGCAAGCTTTTCCACGACCTCGGATATTTCTTCAGGGAAAATTAATGCAGACGTTACTGTACAGACGCCCGCCAGGCGACAGGGTGGCGGAGAATGTCCAGTCCGG
>CAVKMX010000086.1:0-9798 GCA_963657295.1 Clostridium sp. CAG:302 | reverse complement strand
AGCACCGAGGCCTCGCAAGGCCCCCGGACCGGACATTCTCCGCCACCCTGTCGCCTGGCGGGCGAGTGAGCTGTAACAACGCCGGGAATTTCATCTGCCGCCTCAGAGCATCCCAGCCTTACCCGGCCGGATGTGTACAGCAGCAATGAACATTTCAGCCGGAACCATTCGCAAAACATTACAAAATCTATATGAAAAATTGGTATAAATATCACAAATTTCATCAAATCCATTGACCAAGGGACGAGATGATCGTTTAATACAATTAAACGCGTTGGATCCGACAGCACCTTTCGCACAGCCTGCAGAAAAAGTAGAGGAGGGAATCACTTTGCTGGACATTCTTATTAAGAACGCAAATATCATTGACGGCAGCGGCCAGGCTGCCTATCAGGGAAATGTGGGCATCAAGGACGGAAAGATCGTTTTGCCTTTACCGAAGGATGCCGAGGCGGAAAAGACCATTGATGCCGCCGGCCGGTATCTCACTCCCGGATTCATTGATGCACATTCGCACGGCGATCTGATCCTCGGCAGTGAGGACGCTCATCTGTTCAAAACCACCCAGGGCGTGACAACAGAGATCGTCGGTCAGTGCGGCCTTTCGATGGCACCGGTGGTCCCGGAAAATATGGAGGCCACGCAGAACATGCTGTCCATGGGAACAACGTGGTTCCCGGACGACATGAAGAACTGGAGGACCTTTGCCAGATACCTTGAGTATGCGGACAGGCAGAAGCTGACGGCCAACGCCAAGATGTACATCGGACACAGCTCCCTTCGAATTGCCGTGATGGGGATGGCGAACCGGCCCGCGACAGACAGGGAGCTGGATACGATGAAGGGCGTACTGCGCGAGGCAATGGAGTCCGGCGCAGCAGGCTTCTCCACGGGACTGATCTACACTCCCAGCTGCTATGCGGAGGAAAAAGAAATCATTGAGCTTGCCAAGGTCATTGAACCGTTTGACGGCATCTATGCAAGCCACATGCGTGATGAAGCAAACTTTGTCGTCGATGCGGTAAAGGAAACCATCAATGTCGGCCGCCGGGCCGGCGTCCGGGTAGACATCTCTCACCACAAGATGCTCGGCAAACCGAACTGGGGCAAGCAGAAGGAGACGCTCCGCCTGATCCACGAGGCCAATGAGGAGGGCATCCGCACCATCTGCGATCAGTACCCGTATACACGGAACATGACCACGCTGAATGCCTGCATGCCGCCGTGGTATTTTGAAAACGGCTTTGCCTCCATGACGGATAAGCTGCGCGATCCTGCCTTCCGCGAGAAGCTCCGGAAGGAGATGGAGGATCCGAACACGGCATATGACAACTACTATCTGAACGCAGGCGGCTGGAGCGGTGTCTACGTTTACTCTGCGGCCAAGACGCCGGAGGCAGAGGGAAGATTCATTACAGAGTACGCAGAGCTTATCGGCAAGGATCCCTGGACGGCCTTCTTCGATCTTTGCGTCGAGAACAACTGCTCTACCGGCGGTGTCTACTGCAGCATGTGCGATGAGGATGTGTGCGAGATCATCCGCGATCCTTACTGCGTTGTCGGCAGCGACGGCCTGACAAGAAGCTGGAAGGAAAAGGGACATCCGCGTGCCAGCGCCACCTTCCCGCATGCCATCACCTACTTTGTAAAGGAAAAGGGAATCCTGACGCTGGAGCAGGCGGTCAGCAAGATGACCGGACAGACGGCCGAATATCTGCTGGTTAAGAATAAGGGCTTCGTTCGCGACGGATACGACGCGGATCTGGTTCTGTTCGACTATGACCGGCTGCAGGATACGGCAACCTACATCAATTCGAACAGCATTACAGAGGGTATCGATTATGTCATCGTAAACGGCAGGATTGTCTACACCGACAAACAGTTCACCGGTGAGTATCCCGGAAAGATGATCCGTCACAACGGGTAATACGGATACCGCAGTGATTGACGACACGCAGATTCTGACAGAAAGGAACATCGGTTATGTCCCCCTTGGTTGCATTTCTTATCATCTTTGTTTTGCTTCTGGTTGCCCTGATTAAATTCAAGGTAACGCCTTCCGTCGGTTTGTTTGCCGCGGCAGTCATCTTCGGCCTGATGGTCGGCATGCCCGCATCCGACGTGCTGGATACTCTTCCCGCCGGTTTCGGCAGCATGATGAAGAGCATCGGTCTTCTGATTGTATTCGGCAGTATTTTCGGAGATTTCCTCGGAGAATCCGGTGCTACCGAGGAGCTCGCAAAGGGCATGGTCCGTCTGTTCGGCAAAAAGAACGACCTGCTCGCGCTGAATCTGGTCGGCTTCATTCTGTCCATTCCGATCTACTTCGGCTGCGCCTATGTCATGACAGCTCCGCTGGTTGTTGCGCTGCAGAAGATCAGCAGGAAGAACATGAAGGCTTATGTCATTGCTATTTTCACGGGCCTTATGCTGACGCACAGCTGCGTAGCTCCGACACCCGGACCTCTCGCTGTTGCAGGTCAGGTCGGCGCGAACATCGGCTGGTTCATCATCTGGGGTCTTGTCGTCTGCCTTCCTGCCTCTCTTCTGATCGGCTGGCTCTACGCGAACTTTGTGGCTTCTGCCGAGGAAAAGAAGGCCATGCACGATGGCATGAAGGAGATCATGGATGACGACGCACTCCTTGCTCCCGATCCCACAAAGCCGTCCGCGATGCTGAGCTTCCTGCTCGTCATTCTTCCGATCGTTCTGATCGTATTTGCCTCTATTTTTTCCCTGTTCGTTACCGAAGGCCCGGTTTACACGGTCGTCAATTTCTTCGGCAACTCCAACATCGCCCTTTTCCTTGCGATGCTGATCACCGGATACAGGCTTCGCAGGTATCTGCCCGGCAAAACGGTCATGGGCTTCATCGATGAGTCCGCCAACCGCGTCGGAAACATCCTGCTGATCGTAGGTGCCGGCGGATGCTTCGCTTCCATGCTGGGCGCGACAACGATGAGCACAGATCTGGTGGATCTCATGTCCGCCACCAACCTGCCCGTAATCCTGCTGGGCTTCCTTCTGGCCTTCTGCATCCGCGCCGCCGTCGGCTCTGCCACCGCTGCCATGCTGACCTCCGCCGCCATCGCAGGGCCCGTGTGCATTGCCGCCGGAATCTCTCCCGTTATCGCCGGTCTCTCCGTCTGCCTTGGTGCCCACAGCGCAACCTTCCCGACGGATGTAACGTTCTGGTTCCCGTCCACCTATAACGGGCTGAACACCAAGGACTGCCTGATGACAACCACGGTGCCCTGCATTCTCTCCGGCATCATCGGTATGATTGTCCTGGCAATCCTCAACGCCTTCTCCGGTGTTCTGCCCGGTATGTTTTAAAAGAGAGGATCTGACTGGTAAAGAGGTGCGACGGTGATGAACTCATCAAATACTTTTTTCGAAAAAAAAATGGAAGAGATGGAGGAGCAGTCTCCCGTCCTCCGCGCAATTCGATCCCTGCATGAGACGGTGTGGATCAATGACAGGAAGCTTCCCTTTGCAGAGGCTGCCGCGGAATGCCCGCTGAGCATGGACGATGTGCTGGATGCCGAGGCAAGGCTGAACCGATTCGCGGACTATATCCGGATTGCCTTTCCTGCAACGGCCGGTACCGGCGGAATCATTGAATCTCCGATACGGAAAATCCCGAAGATGAAGTCTGCGCTGGAGCAAAGATACGGCACGATCATCCCGGGTGCTGTCTGGATGAAGATGGACAGCCATCTTCCCATCTCCGGCTCCATCAAGGCGCGCGGCGGCATCTACGAGGTACTGAAGACCGCCGAGGAGATCGCCGTCCGCAGCGGGCTTTTGCATGAGGGCGATTCTTACGCCTGCTTTGCATCCGATGCATTCCGGGAGCTGTTCTCTCAATATTCCATTGCGGTTGGATCGACAGGAAACCTCGGCCTTTCCATCGGCATCATGAGCGCGCAGCTGGGCTTCCGTGTCACGGTTCACATGTCTGCGGATGCAAGGCAGTGGAAAAAGGATATGCTGCGGAGCAAGGGGGTGAACGTCGTCGAATATGCCAGCGATTACAGCGTTGCCGTCGCGCAGGGGCGGAAAGATGCAGAGAAGGATGATCACTGTCATTTCGTGGACGATGAGAATTCCAGGACGCTCTTCCTCGGCTACAGCGTTGCCGCTCTGAGGTTGCAGAGGCAGCTGGCCGATGCCGGCATTCCGGTAGATGCGCAGCATCCTCTGCTGGTTTATCTCCCGTGCGGCGTCGGCGGCGGCCCCGGCGGCGTGGCATTCGGATTGAAGATGGTATTCGGCGATGCGGTACATTGCTTCTTCGCCGAGCCGACGCACTCCTGCTGCATGATGCTGGGAATGGCAACCGGGCTGCAGAACGGCATCAGCGTGCAGGACATCGGCATCGACAATTCGACGATTGCAGACGGACTTGCCGTCGGAAGAGCTTCCGGCTTTGTCGGAAGGGTGATGGCCCCGTTCCTGAGCGGCTGCTATTCTCTGCAGGATGATCGGATGTCCGCTCTCCTGGCGCTGCTGGCCGACAGCGAGAATATCTACCTTGAGCCCAGTGCGCTGGCCGGCATGTACGGACCGGTCCTGTCTGCGGCAGCAAAGGACATGAAGGACTATGTTGCGGGCGCAGCTTATCCGGGAGATGTCACGCATCTCGTCTGGGCCACCGGCGGCAGCATGGTTCCCGGAGAAGAAATGCAGACGTATTATCTGCAGGGGAAGGCACTTTTATAATTTGTATCTGTTTAGCACCTGCCATATTTCAACGTGAATTGACTGCTTGCAGGCATATTCTCGATGCGGCTGAACAGAAAAATTTCATATGCGACATCGGAGAGCGGCCAACAGCAGGGGGTATTTTTGCTGTTGGCCGTTTTGCACCGGGATTGCCGCGATTGCCCTGTTGCCCGGGAATGCCGCAATTTGGTAAACAGCAGCTCGTGTGGTATGATAAAAAGGTTGCGCCAGCGGCAAACACTTTTTGGAAAAGGAATTTGGCATTATGGGGGAAGTCAGCTTAGGGAAAAAGATACAGGGCATCCGAACGGCCCGGGGAATGTCTGTCAGAAAGACAGCGGGACTGGCGGGGATTACGCCTTCCATGCTCAGTCAGATCGAGAACGATCAGGTCAACCCCTCCATAAATACCTTGCGGACGCTTGCCGAGATTCTGGAGACCCCGCTCTATGTGCTGTTTCGCGAAGAGGAACATGTAGCCTCTGTGGTCCATCCGGAGAGCCGGATAACCATGGGATCCAAAAGTGAACCGGACATCTGCTACGAGCTGCTGACCCCGGATACAAAGGGGAACATCGAGTTCTGCATGATGATCATTCCCGCCGGTATGAGCTCCTACCGAAGCGCACGAAGCCATGAGGGCGAAGAGGTCGCCTATCTTCTGTCCGGCACCGAGGTTGTGCTGGAGGTAGACGGGAGAGAGCTTCTGCTGGCGACGGGCGACAGTGTACGCATCCCGCCGCACGCCAACCATGTCTGGCACAACCGGAGTGACACCGAAATCCGGGTGATCTTCGCCATCACGCCGCCCACCTTCTGAAGCAGAGAAAGAGTCCCCGTTGGAAAACGGGGACTCTTTCTCTAATGAAAATGTAACTGTTCCGCACCCATCAAGCCTCGCTGCGGCTGGCTGGTGGTGCTTGCAGATCATCCTTATTTCTTCAGTGTTTCCTTGATCATGTTGAAAAGAACCGCGGCACCAATGCCCCAACCAATCACAATGATCACATAATCGATGGCTCCCATGATTTTCACCTCACACCTTTCTATCGGCTCACACTGACTTTGCAGGCTTGTAGCAAGCGGTATTCGCGACAATCAGCGCAATTGCCGAGCAGATCAGACCGAACAGGAAGTGGCTGATTCCGAGCGGAGAGCCGGCTGCCCAATATCCGAGCGTTGCTACGATGGCAACCGCGATTGTAATCAGGGTTCCCTTCTCATTCATTTTCCTGCGCCAGTAGAAGATGCCGCAGAAGATAGGAACCAGTGCCGCTCCCGCCGGAGCGCCTACGTCCTCCATGATCGAGACAATCGAAGATCCGAAATATCCGACGACAAGGCCCGCTGCAGCCACCAGCACCATGAAGATGCGCTGAAGCGTGAGCATCTGTTGGTCATCCATCTTCTTAAATCTACCGACCACATCACGGGAAAGCATGACAGAGCAGACCATCGTGACGGAAGCTGCCGTGCCCATAACGGCCGCCAGCAAAGCCGCCAGCAGGATCGCGCCAAGGAAGACGCCGGTGTAGTTGTTGATCATCGCAGGAAGAATGGAGTCGGATGTCCCAAGATCAGACACCAGCGCAGCACCAACCAATCCGATAAAGCTTGCAAAGAGCAGGTACGGAACATAGATCAGCAGGGTTGCCGTCAGGGAAGCGTTGCGAGCCTCCTTGCTGCTCTTCGCTCCGCAGATGCGCAGGAAGTTCTCGTTGTTGATCATGTTGCTGGTTCCGAAATACAGGGCAGAGGAGATCATGGTTCCCCAGCCGACGGTTGCACCAACCTTCAGCATCTCAGGCTTGCCGGCCTGCAATGCAGCGGTCATGCCGGCTACGCCGTTTACCTTGACCAGTGCGACAACCGGCAGAACCATGACAACGGCGAACACCATCAGGATGATGTTGACCTTATCGGTCTTCGTGGCTGCGACCATGCCGCCGATGACGGTGTAGATCAGCATTACGATCGTCATTACAATCATGGCACTCAGAAGACTGAGCTGAGGAACGAACATGTTCAGGATCGTTCCAAGCGAACGGATCTGAGAAGCAACAATAGAGAATACAGAGAAAATGCTGAGCAATGCAATGACATCTGCGCACCTGTTCCCGAGATGCTTGCGGATCAGCTCCGGTATGGTGCTGACATCCTCTTCGCGGATTTTGTGAGCAAACAGCAAGCTCGACAGCATTGCGCCGATGCCAACGCCGATGGCCAGATAGAAGCCGGAAACTCCGTATGCATAGCACATGCTCGCGCAGCCCAGCGTGGAGCCCGCACCTATCCATGCACTGGACATGGAAAATACATTGGTCCAGAAAGGAATGTTGTGATCGGCAGTTGCGAATTCATCAGATGTTTTAACCTTGCGACCGGCCAAGATTCCGATAATCAGGATTGCCGCAATATAGATTACTGCAATTAATATACGGGCCATTTTGTTCTCTCCCCTGAGTCAATGGATGACGTTCCTGTGATGTTTACTTTGCTGACATGAGATCCGTCATGCATGCCTCCAGCCGGTTGAGCCCTTCTTCAAGAATCTCATGGCTGGTTGCAAGACAGATACGGATATGCCCTTCCGATCCCGGACCGAAGAACCTCTCGCCGCCCGGTACAAGAGCCAGCTTGTACTTGGTCTTCAGCAGCTCCACCAGCTCCACAGGATCCATTCCCGTTTCCGTAATATCCGGGAAAATCACGAAGGTCGCCTGCGGCTTGTGGCATTTAATGCCGGGCATCTTCGCGATACGCTCAAGGGCATAATCGCGGTTCTCTGTCATCTGCTGCACAAACTGGTCAACGCGGTAGAAGCCCTTCTCGAGGCAGGCGATTCCTGCAATCTGCGACAGCAGGTTAATGCCGCCGATGGTGGATTCCACGTGAGAGGCCTCAACCAGCTTCTCGTAATTTTCCTCGTTTGCCGCGTACACGCAGCCGATCCGAAGGCCAGCCACACCGAAGGTTTTCGAGAATCCGTAAACGGATAGGGTTCTCTTGTTTCTCTCCGGGCCGAATTCCATGAGGCTGTTGAAATGCGCATCCGGATAAATCATGTCCGACCAGATCTCATCATTCATGATGTAGAATCCGTATTTCTCTGACAGGGTCAGGAGATAATCCAGATCTTCCTTTGTGTAGAGCATGCCCATCGGGTTATGCGGGTTGCAGAAGCCGAGCATTTTGGTCTTCGGCGTGATGTAATCCTCCAGCCCCTCCAGGCTGATTCTGTCCTCCTTCAGATTGGTCGGGAAAAGCTTGATCGTTGCACCTGCATTCGACATCGATGTCCGGAACAGAAAGTCGACAGGGTCGAACACGATGCACTCATCTCCCGGCTCAAGGAAGGCGTCGGCAATGATTTCCATGCCGCGGGCTGCGCTGTCAACAGGCAGAACGTATTTTCCCTCTACCTGCTCGTTCTTGCGTTCCCGGAAGGTCTTCGCCAGATCTTCCTTGAACCGCTCCATGCCGCGGGGCTCGATGTACGGGAAATATCCGTCCTTGATATAATCCGTCAGTGTTTCCACAACCTCAGGGGCGCACGGAAAGTCATGATCCGCTGCAGTCAGAGGAATCACTCCATCCGGGACCTCTGCCCAGCGCAGATTATGTGCGCGCTCCTTCAGGATATCGAAATTGATCTGCTTGTTTGTGAAATTCTCCATATCGTCTCCTTTTACAGTTCAGCGATGGCTTCAATTTCGCAAAGAACGCCCTTCGGAAGATCCTTGACGGCGCAGCAGCTGCGGGCCGGCTTGCCGGTGAAATACTCGGAGTAAACGCTGTTAAATGCTCCGAAGTAACTCATGTCTGCGAGGAAGCAGGTGGTCTTGACAGCCTTCTCGATTCCCGTGCCGGCAGCCTCCAGAACAGCGGCTACATTCCTGCAGCTCTGATTGGCCTGCGCCTCAATTCCTTCCGGGATGGATCCGTCTGCCGGATTTACCGGGATCTGTCCGGAGCAATATGCAAATCCGCCGGAAACAATTCCCTGAGAATACGGGCCGATCGCTGCGGGTGCATTGTTTGTCTCAACAATCTTCATGATCTTCTTCTCCTTTGTCTTTTCGTTCTGTTTTGATGAAATAAATCTCATCTGGTTGCTACACTGAAATCTTACAATGAAATATTTTTCATTACAAGATGGCGGCTGTTCACAGAATCCGAATGCCGCTTTTGTGCACTATAGCTAACAATGCTCAGCGTACGGCTGCCGAAAAACAGGCATAAAAAGGGCGCCAACCGGACATTCGTCCGATCGGCGCCCTTGCCATCTCTGATTGACTGCAGTATACACGCGTCCCATCGAATATGCAATAAGCAATAAAATATTTTTTAGTACAGGCTGTTATTATTTTTCATTCTCTGTCTTTGCAATGGCGCAAATGCAGATACACCGTATTTCTTGAAATGCCCAGGCAGTCTGCCACCTGTGTCACGGCATCCTTGATGTTGAATATGCCGGATGCATATAATTTCCTTACGATTTCCCTGTTCCTGGTGGTGCTGTCCGCAAGGCCTTCCGCATCTGCCTCCGCCGCGGCACGCTGCACGGTGTTCCGGATCATCTCTGCCGAATTCTGCACATAGGTTTCCGAAACCTTCTGCGTCTGTCCGGGCAGAAACAGCTGGATCAGATCCGACAAGGGCGTGTCCATGTAAAAGTTGATGCAAAGAAGGCCAATGATCCGATTGCCGCTGCCGCGGATGGCTATCGTACATGACCGCAAAGGCTTTCCTTCCTGGTTCGTGCTGGTATAACACACCGTCTCTATCTGGTCCTGATCCTGTTCACGTTCATGGATTCTTTCCAGCATCGTTAAACCAAGCTCGGTAATGGGCGCTCCCACGCTGCGGTCGGTGTGACTGTTCAGAACACATATGGCAGAATGCTCCAGGTCTTCCAGACTGTGCAGCACCAGCTCATAGCCGGTTCCGAGATAGTCCGCCAGCCCGTTCAGCATGTGGCAATAAGAATTCAGAATATTCCTGTCCTCCGGTGTGAGCCGCAAAGGTATTCCTGATAATTTCACTGAGATCCCCCCTACACCAATAGCC
>CAVKMX010000085.1:0-9828 GCA_963657295.1 Clostridium sp. CAG:302 | reverse complement strand
GTTGTAAGATGTTAGAAATCGATGAGGGCGTTCGGATCGGGCGCCCTCATTGTATGACAAATTCATTAAAACGTATCATTCAACGCATGGTTATATGCGAGAACGAAGGAGGTACTACCCATGGCACGTGTTATTGGTGATTCCTGCATCAGCTGCGGTTCCTGCGCTGCTCAGTGTCCTGTAGAGGCAATTGCACAGGGCGATGCTCATTACGAAATCAATGCAGACGCCTGCATCGACTGCGGCGCTTGCGAGGCTCAGTGTCCTGTAGGTGCCATCACCGAGGGCTGAGGCTGAGTAAATACAGCTGAAACAATCTACAATCTAAAAAGAGAGGTCCTGTTCCATTGAGGAACAGGACCTCTCTTTTTCTCTCGTATCAATTGTCTGCGTTTGCCGCCTGCAGCTCCTCCCATTCCTCGTACGGAACCGCCCGGATGGAGGCGACCCCGTAGTACTCCTCATAGAACACATTGATCCAATAATCCGGATCGTCCGTCATTTCCATTTTCTCAATGGCAGAGTAATCGTTGTAGAAATCCGTATGCACCATCGGTACGGTAAGCTCTGAGCTGCCCAGTGCCGCCTGCTCCCGGATATAGGCGACCCGGTTCCTCTCATCCCGCCAGATGCGGCCCACATTCGTCGCATTGTCGGCATAGACGAAGACGAACTGCAGCAGCAGCACCCACAGAAGGCTCCGGCACGCTGCCTGGATCAGCTTCTCCTGGTCCTTCCTGATCTCACGGATCCCGCCTGCGATGCCGATGAGCAGGAAAAGCCCCGCACCGAAAAAAGCCCGCGGCTGCGTCTGACGGGCAGCGATCAGCGCGTAGGAGGTCGCCAGGAACAGGAAGCCGCAGAGGACTGTCCGCTTCCATCCCCTTCGATTGTTCTGCACCCGGAGAACCACCGCTGTAACAAGGAGAACCGCCAGGAGCACGCCGTAATATTCCCGGATCGTCAGCGTGATCTTCTGGAACCTTGCCAGCAGGCCCAGCAGGCCAGAATAATTCTCATCCGTGGCATAGGAGGCCCGGAGCCGTTCTCCCGGCGAGAGAACCATCAGGGCCAGACCTGCCGCATTGCCGGCAAGTCCGGCAAGAAACGGGAGCGGCACGCGCGCACCTCTCCTCTTCCGAACGGCTGCCGCTATGAGCAGCGCCAGGAGGCACCCTCCCGAGGTGTTCTCATTGCACCAGCCGGCTGCCGTCCCCAACAGGAGCAGCGCACCTGTCTGCAGTGCAAGACGCCCCCGGCCGGAGCGGGAGCCGTTCTCCGCTCTCTCCAGGCCTCTTTGCTGCACCAGGAGGAAGGTGAAGATGATCAGAGCTCCCCACAGATAGTTGCAGGCTCCGTCCTCCCACAGAACGGTCTCTGCAAAGTCCACGGCATACAGCCACAGTCCCAGCTGCACCAGGAGCAGCGTGTACCGGCTGCAGCGCGTACCCGGCGAGGCAAGCCGCGCCAGCACATACGAGAGCGCCGCAAACGCAAGACTGTTGGCGACCTTGAACACCGGAGCGGGAAGGAACAGGAAGATCCGCAGCAGGAGATGTGCAACACTCCTCCCGTTCCAGGTCATATACTGGTGATACTCCTGCACGACCAGATCCCGGAGCGATGCCGCCTTCTGCACGTCCATGGCATAGGCGTAATCGTCCGAGAGCATCGGCGTGAAGAAATTCAGAATGAGCACCGCCGAAAAAGAAAGAAACAGAATCAGGAGAACCACTTTCTGCTCCTGATCCTGCCGCCGTTCTGTCCCTGCATGATGCTGTTTGATTGCCTTCTGCGTCTTCTGATCCATATTCTTAAGATTTTTCCTTCGGAAAGCCCTGCTGCAGCCGGCCGGAGATGTTCTGTGTTCCGGCCGGCTGTCCCTTCCGGGCCTATTCGCTGACGGCACCGGCCAGATTCGCGAATTTGGTCAGCTCCGGCAGCCATTTGAGCTGCACCGTGCCGATGGGACCGTTTCGCTGCTTGGCAATGATGATCTCCGCGATGCCCTTGTCCGGGGAATCCTCGTGATAATATTCGTCGCGGTAGATGAACATCACCACATCCGCATCCTGCTCGATGGCGCCGGATTCACGCAGATCTGAGAGCATGGGGCGCTTGTCCGTCCGGGATTCCACGGCGCGGGAGAGCTGCGAGAGCGCGATCACCGGTACATTCAGCTCCCTGGCCACTGCCTTCAGGGAGCGGGAGATTTCCGAGATTTCCTGCTGGCGGGAATCGGAGCTCCTCCCCCCGCTCCCGCTCATCAGCTGCAGGTAGTCGATGATCACAAGATCCAGTCCCTGTTCCATTTTGAATTTCATGCATTTGGAGCGGAGCGTTCCCACCGTGATGGCCGGCGTATCGTCCACCATGAGGGCCGATTCTCCGATGGTCTCGGCTCCCTCGATCAGGTCGGTCCATTCTCCCTCGGTCAGATCACCGGTGCGGATCTTCTGTGCATCCACGTGGCTTTCCAGCGAGAACAGGCGGTTGATCAGCTGCTCCTTGGACATTTCGAGGGAGAAAATCGCCACCCGCTTTCCCTGCCGGACGCCGCAGTTCTCCGCAATGTTCAGGACAAAGGCGGTTTTGCCCATCGAGGGTCTTGCCGCGATCAGTACCAGGTCCGCAGGCTGGAGGCCTGCCGTCTTGTTGTCCAGATCCGTGAAGCCTGTGGGAATTCCCGTGATGTTGCCGCTGATCTTGGAGGCCATAACGATCCGGCGCATGGCGCTCGAGACGATCTCCCGGATGCTCTGATATTCTGAGCCCTTCCGACCCTGCGAGAGGCGGAAAACCGCCTCCTCAGCCTTCGTCATGACGCTCTGCGCATCATCCGTTCCCAGATAGGCATTGTTCGCGATGTCCTCGCAGACGCGAATGGTCTGCCGCATCAGAGACTTCTCCGCTACAATGCGCGCATAGCTGACCACGTTGGCCGAGGTCGGCACCTGGGCAAGGATGCCGCCGATGGTCCTGGCGTCATAGGCCTCCGGCGGAAGATTCTTCTCCTTGAGCTTCTCCTGGAGCGTCACCGGATCCACGGCCATCCCGCTTTCCTCCAGCTCCAGGATGGATTCGTACATGATCCCGTACTGTCTGGAATAGAAGTCGTCCCTGGTCAGAATCTCCATGACGCTGCCGATGGCCTGCTGGTCCATCAGCATAGCGCCGATGACGGACATCTCCGCCTCAAGATTATGGGGCATGACCCGTTTTACTGCATCCTCTTCCGGCATGACGCTTCCTTACGCTTCCTTCACCTGTACGTGCAGCTTTCCCGTCACCTCCGGGTGCAGCTTGATGGCCACCTCGTGCGCGCCGAAGGAACGGATGGGCTCCTCCAGCACGATCTTCTTCTTATCCAGGGTCAGGCCGTGCTGTTTGGCCGCCTGCTCCGCGATCTCCTTGGATGCCACCGAGCCGAAGACCTTTCCGTTCTCGCCGGCCTTCATGGTCACCTGAATGGTCAGCGTATCCAGGCGGGCAGCCAGCTCCCTGGCCTCAGCAAGGCGCTGAGCGGCCAGTTTGTCCTCGTGCTGCTTCTGGAGCTTGAGCTCGTTCCTGTTCCTGTCCGTCGCCTCAACGCCGACCTTCTTGGGCAGCACAAAATTTCTGGCATAGCCGTCGCTGACCTCTACGATCTGTCCTTTTTTGCCGAGTGCCTTCACATCCTGCAGTAAAATAACCTTCATATGCTTCCTTTCCTGCCGCTTTTCCTCTGCGGCCTACAGTTCTCCGTCATCGATCATGGAATCCACGGTGTGCCGGAGCAGCTCCTTCACCTCTTCTATGGATTTGCCCTCCATCTGCGCGCCGGCAATGTTCATGTGCCCGCCGCCGCCCATGCGCTCCATGATCACCTGCACATTGACCTCATCGATGGAACGGGCGCTGACGAATATCTTCCCTTGGTACTGCGTCAGCACGAAGCTCGCCTTGATTCCCTTGATGTTCAGCAGCTCGTTGGCCGCCTGCGCTCCCACCACCGTGGGGCTTTCGATTCCCTCGCTGGGGCAGACGGAAATGGCGAATTCCTCGCGGTAAATCTCAGCCTGCGAAACCGCATCCGCCCGACTCTTGTATTCCGCAGCGCCCTCGCGGAAGAGCTTGCGCACTCTTGTGACATCCGTGCCGCTGCGCCGCAGGAAGGCGGCCGCCTCAAAGGTGCGGACGCCGGTTTTACTCTGGAAATTGTTGGTGTCCACCACCATGCCGGCATATAGGGCATCCGCCTCCTCCTGCCGAAGGCGCAGGCCGTCATCCACATACTGCAGGATCTCCGACACCATCTCGCACGCACTGGAGGCATAGGCCTCGATGTAGGAGAGCGTCGCATTCTCGATGGCCTCGCTCCCCTTCCGGTGATGGTCCAACACGACAATCGACTTGCACATGCGCAGCAGCTCCGGGCACTCCGTGATGCTGGGCTTGTTCACGTCCACAACCACCAGCGCGGAATCGTCCGTCACGCGCTGCATGGCCTCCTCGCTGGTGAGAAAGAGATCCTCCGGGTATTCCGGGTTGGTTCCGAACATGTCCACGATCGGGCGAAGGGAGGCGGAAACCTGATTCAGCACGATGTGGGCTTCCTTTCCCAGCGTCATGCAGATCCGGTACACACCGATCCCGGCTCCCACGCAGTCGATGTCGCCGAGACGGTGCCCCATGATGAGCACCTGGTCCCGCGCCGTGATGATCTCCTTGAGCGCCTCCGCCTTTACGCGAGCCTTTACCCGGGTGGTCTTCTCCACCTGCTGCGTCTTGCCGCCGTAATAGAGGATGTTGCCCGGCATCTTCACGACCGCCTGGTCGCCGCCCCGGCCCAGGGCAAGGTCAATGGCATTGCGAGCGAATTCGTAATTCTGCGCATAGGAGAGACCGTCCATGCCGAAGCCGATGCTCAGCGTAATGGCCATCTCGTTGCCGATGTTCACGGTTTTCGCCTCGGCAAGGAGAGAAAAGTGCCCGGCCTGCAGCAGATCCAGTGCCTGCTTGCGCAGCACAATGAGATACCGGTCCTTCTCCATCTTGCTGCAGATTCCGTCCACCGAGGCGATGTACTTGTTCACCTGCCGGTCGATCAGAGCCACCAGAATGGAGCGCCGCACATCCTCGAGGCCGTCCAGCGCCTCGTCGTAGTTGTCGATGTAGATGAAGCCCACCACCAGACTCTGGTTGTCCACCTCCTGGATGGCCAGCCGCTCCGCCGTTTCATCGAAAAGGTAGACCGCAATGAGGGCACCGCCGTAGCCGGCGTCGGCGATGATGTCCGAGTCCTGCACCATGGTATCCATGGCGATCCTGCGCATCTCCACGCGAAAGCTCCGGCTCTCATGCTCGATCTTCATGCTGATCCCGTCATCGCCGGTGGGGAGCGTATCCTTGGTCAGCGACGGGAACAGGGCGCTGATCTGCTTGCGCACCGTCTGCTCCTGGTGGACGGTCCGGTCGAATTCATAATTGGTCCAGATGATCCGTCCGGTGTCGTCCAGCACGCAATAGGGGATTTCCAGATTCTTCAGAAGGCGTTTCTGCACCTGTCCGTATTCCGTGGCAAAGCTCACCATCTCGTTGAGAATCAGCGCCCGGCTGTGCACGCGCATGCTCACCACCACGATGACGTAGCAGATCGAGAAGACCATCAGCACCAGCCCGGAGGGCCAGTCGATGAACAGGATCAATACATTGACAAGGAGCAGGAAGAACCCCAGCCGGATCGGCGTATCAAAGAATCCGGACACCTGCTGTTTGAGCTTGATCTGATTACCCATTCAAATCTACCTCTGTGCCGTTACATCGTCCGTGTTCCAGACGATGCACCGGTTCGTACTGCGGCAATCCCCGCTGCAGCGTTCTCCACCCTTGCAAAGGGCGGACCGATCGAATCGGTTCCGTACTCCCGGGGAACGCTCCGCTGCAGCCGCTACGGGAATTATAGCACACAGGCTGCGCGGTTACTGCCTTTGCACGGAGAGGCTTTCCATCTCCAGTCCGGTCTGTCCGAAGAAGAGCTTGACCTGGAAGGAGCTCGCAACCACGGTATCCGGCAGCACAAGATCAATCTCCTGCCATTCCCTGTCGTCGCCGGAGAGGGAAACGGTCCCCGCGAATTCCCGATCCTTATGCACGGTCATCGAGAGCTGCGCCAGATGAGGTGCATCCTGGGCAGCCCGGACCCGCATCCGCAGGTGGAAGTGTCCCTCGGCTGCACTGCGGTAGGATTCTGCCGTCAGCCCCTCCAGCGGGACCTCCAGCACGGAGGTTTTGCCCTTGCGCATATCAATGAGGGCAGGGTCCACCGATCCGTCCGCCTGCACCCTGATGGTATTCCCCGGAATGCCGGCAAGATCCGCCTCGTTCATGCTCTTCTCCAGCTCATCGTCCAGCACGGTGCGGATGCCCCGCATGCGCAGCATGGCCGGCGTCTGCATGGCAAACCGGCAGATGTTCATGGCGCCCCTCTGGAGCTCCCCTCTTGTGAGGGTGCCGTCCGCCAGCGCCTCCATGGAATGATCGCCCGAGGTGTTCTCCCCTGCATTCGGCGTCACCATATACAGATCATTCTGTGCCGCGATCATCGCGCCGGTGTCCTGCCGCGATTCCTGATCCATGGGGCCGATCTTCGCCCACCAATCGGTCATCACAATGCCTTCATACCCCCAGTCCTTTCGAAGGATGGTGGTGAGAAGGTCGTAATTGCTGGCATTGCGTTCCCCGTTCAGCGGGTTGTAGGTGGTCATGATGGAGCGGGCCCCGCCCTTGACAACGGCAATTTCATACCCCTTGAGATACACCTCGCGAAGTGCTCTGGCCGAGGCGAGCGCCTCCACCTCATCGCGCCGCTTCTCCTGATTGTTGCAGGCGAAATGCTTGATGGTCCCCGTCGTTCCGAAGCGCTGCATTCCGCGCAGCTGCGCCGCAGCCATCTCCCCCGTGAGCAGCGGATCCTCTGAAAAATATTCAAAATTCCGTCCGTTCAGCGGATGCCGGTGCAGATTCATTCCCGGTCCGAGGAGGGTTTCGATCCGATCTCTCCGGAGCTCCATACCCTCCCAGGCGTAGAGCTCCTCCACCAGGGGAAGATTGAAGGTGCAGGCCAGAGCCGTCCCGTTCGGCATGGCAAAGGCAATGGTGCCGCTGTCCATGCGGATCCCGCTGGGTCCGTCGGCACAGCAGCAGACCGGAATGCCGAAGGCCTGCAGCCGGTCCGTCACGCCGCCGAAGGCCCCTGCCGTGCCGGGTGTCACCTTCGGAGAGCACATTCCCTCTCCCCGTGCAATGGCGCACAGATCCTCGTCGGAGAGCTGCGCCGCAAAGCTCTCCATCGTCCGGCGGCCCTCGGCAACATCCGCAAGGCGAATGCCCTGATCTCCGGTATAAGCCAGCTCCTCCGGAAGCCTCTGCGTCCTTCTCTCCCAGGGATTCACGGTGCGCACCGGCACCTCCTCTTCCGACTGCACATAGGACATCTCCGCTGCAGAGGACACCGTGCCCTCCGCAGCTCCGCCCACGGCCGCCGGGCGGAGCCGGCGGAAGCCCTCCTCCGGTGCCAGCGCCTCCTCGCACTGCTTCACAACAAAGGTCTCTGCAATCCGCAGGCTCCCCGCCCGCGCGGCGCTCCGGACGTCGGTTCCCAGATAGAAGGTGTACTCTCCCTCCTCGATCACCCACGCATTCGGATGCCCGGTAATGCCGCTGTCATCAAAGGACGCCAGAACCTCGATCGGCATCCGCAGCTCCAGCCGCTGGGATTCCTCCGGGCGCAGTGCCCTGGTCTTGCCGAAGGAAATCAGCTGCCGTGTCGGCTGTCCCAGTTTCCCCTGCGGCTTCTCCAGATAGATCTGGACCACCTCTTTCCCGCGGAAGTGTCCGATGTTGACCACCTCCGCCGCAGCGATGATCTCCTTTTCCGCTGCCAGGAGCCTTGCATGGATGGCAAACTCCGTATAGGACAGTCCGTAGCCGAACGGATAGCGGACCTTTTCCCTCGCAAAGGTTTCAAAATAACGGTAGCCGACGTAAATGTCCTCGGCATAGACGTTGCGGTTCTCCCCGCCGTAATTGGCATTCGACGGGTAGTCCTCCAGCCGATAGGCAATGGTATCCGTCAGCCTGCCGCAGGGTGCGACGCGCCCTGTGAGCACATCCGCAACGCCGCGTCCGCCCTCCTGGCCGCCCTGCCAGGCATAGAGGACCGCCGCCGGATGCACCTCGTCCATCCAGCTCATGTCGATGATGCTGCCGACATTCAGGACCACCACCGAGCGGGGGAAGGCCGCGCATACAAGGCGCAGCATTTCCTTCTCCTTCGCCGTGAGGAACCAGCTGCCCTCGTCCGGACCGTTGTCCTTGTCCTCTCCCGCCGTGCGGCCGATGAGAATCACTGCGGCATCGTTCCCGGCTGCCGCTCTGCCGACCAGTTCCGGAGAGGCCTCCATCTCCTCCTGGAACCAGGGCTCCGCGGCCCAGCCGTTCCCCATGTCGAAGGGATGCTCCTTCGTCCACTCCTCGTAGATGTGCAGCAGTTCTGCATCCAGGTGAAGGGACTGCTCCTCTTTCAGGGCATCCAGAATGCCCGTCACATAGGCCGTGTTCACCATGCCGCCGGAGCCGGTCCCGCTCTTGTAGTAATTCATCTGATTGCGGCCGAAGACAGCAACCCGGTCGCCGGAGCGCAGCGGCAGGGCGCTGTTCTCATTCTGCAGAAGAACGCAGCCCTCCGCCGCTGCCGCTCTGGCGGTCCGCGCGTATTCCTTCAAATCGAAGCGGTTTCCCATAGAATTCCTCCTCTGATGTGCAGGTGCTGAACAGTATCAAAAAAGCTCCTGCCTATGCGGGCAGGAGCCTGGATCCTCACAGAATGAGTGTAACGATTACGCATCCGCGAACCGCTGCGCCGGAGTTATTTCTCCACGTAAGGAAGGATTGCAACGTGACGCGCTCTCTTGATCGCAACCGTCAGCTCACGCTGATGGGTTGCGCAGGTTCCGGTGATTCTCCGGGGAAGGATCTTGCCGCCTTCCGAGATATACTTGCGCAGCTTCGCTGCATCCTTGTAATCAATGGTGTTGTCTTTTCCGCAGAAAACGCAGACCTTCTTCTTTCTGTGGAAGGTTCCTCTGCGCTTGAACGGCTTGCTGCCTGCAGTCTTTGTGAAAGCCATAATATCCTCCAATGCGATCCGGTTCCCGCCGGATCTCCGTCATAACGATTCGTTCGAATGGACTCGCTTCCGGATCCGTTTCCAGAGCTCACTCCCGTCGGGAGCAATCAGTTGAAGGGCAGCTCCTCATCGATGCCGTCCGGGATGTTCATAAACCCGTCAATGGCACCGGGTGCGGGGACTTCCGCCGGTGAGGGCGCAGCTGCATGTGCCGCACCGCTGCCGTATCCGCCGGCTCCATAGCTGCCGTAATCCGAACCGGAGCTCTGCGCGTTCTTGCTCTCCGCGAACTCCTGATCCTCCACCACCACATCGGTGGTGTAGACCTTGGTTCCGTCCTGCCTGGTATAGCTGCCGGTCTGAATGCGTCCGGACACGCAGATCTTGGTTCCCTTGTGCAGGTATCTCTCTGCGAACTCTCCGCTCTTTCCAAAGGCGACGCAGGAGATGAAATCTGCGGTCTGCTGGTCATTCTGATTGGCACGGCCCCTTCTGCGGTCCACAGCCAGCGTGTACCTTGCGATTGCCATGGACTGATCGCCCTGTGAGTATCTCACATCGGGATCCTTCGTTAAACGACCCATTAGAACAACTCTGTTCATACTGCCTCTGCTTTCTGTTAAGCTTCGTTCTGTTTAACGCACAGATATCTGATGACA
>CAVKMX010000084.1:0-9864 GCA_963657295.1 Clostridium sp. CAG:302 | reverse complement strand
GTGCATAGATATGCAGCATGGCAAATTCCGCCAGCGCCGGACTGAAAACCTGCCGATCAATGTTCGTTGCGTAATGTGCCACAGACCGGTTCTGAAGCCAATGCGGAATTCTTGCCAGATGATATGCCATGGAATCCCAGTTGTAGGGAACCGTCCTCCACGCAAGATAACCCGACAGAATGCACACCAGAAATGCTGCACCGATTGGCAGCCAGGACACCAGCAGACTGACCCTCTCACCGGCACAGTGCGGCTGCTGTATTCCTGTCTCTCTGCCTTCCGCCTTCGCCTCCGCCTGCTGAACACTCTTTTCCTGATGGGACAGCTTTAACTGCCGCAGCAGATTCAGCACCAGCAGAAGGCAGACAAGCGTCCAGCCGCCGATCAGATATGCTGCATTCAATTTCCTGACTGCGGATAATAACTCTGTCATTGCATAGAGCAGCAGGATCCACCCGCAGGCTGTTGCCGCCGCGGCCTGCGGCAGGAACGATTTCCGATCCCGACCCTTCGGAAGATCGGTTGTGCAGGTCCTCCCATATCTTTTCAGACACAGGAATACATTTCCAAACAGCACCGCCATGCTGAGCGGCAGCAATAAAACAGCCATTTTGTTCACCTCCTCACTCCTTTGCCTCTTTTGGTTCTGACACTTTAGGTTCTGGTACTTTGAGTTCCGGCACTTTCAGTTCTGACACTTTCAGTTCTGGCACTTTCAGCTCTGACGCTTTCAGTTCTGACACTTTGTATCCAGCCGCAGCCCACACAGCATACCATGCCGCACCACAGTCCGCTGCTGATCAGGATCCGCACGTACTCCAGGGCCGCCGTCGAGCCATGGTAGGGATACATCTTCTCCGCTTCATCCACATATCCGTAGATAAGGACATCTCCCCTCGTCAGGCGCTCCCGCTCCTCCGGTGTGATGTACTGCGGCGTCCTCTCCTCCTCTTCGTTCACGCTGCTGTCGATGTAAACGGTGTGTACCGGGCTGCGAAGGAGGGCCGCCGCGCCGATTCCGACCGCGCAGCACAAGAGGAACAGCAGGCCATAGCCCCTTGCCTTCTCCTGCCAGCGGTGATAAATCCCGGCCAGTCCGCGGCAGAATCCGTCACAGACCCGGAGTGCGCGCGGCACGGGACGATCCGCCCATTTCGGCAGGAGCACATACTCCCGCCGGAGCTTCGCCGGTGCGGCCTGCTCCCTGGCTATGCCACCTTTCCCGCTCACGCTTCCTCTGTCTGCTCCGTGCCTCTCCCGTGCTCCCAGCAGCCGGAACAGATACTCTCCTACGAAAAGGAGCGTCACATTCTTGAACGACAGGTTGAAGAGAAACGGCTCCGTCCCGCCCGCGATACACAGGCCGATCATCATCGCCAGCTCCGTCCTCCGCTGATCGATGGCCAGCCGACGGATGGTCAGCACATAGAGAAGGAGGAGCACTGCGAACGGGACGACGCCCAGCTGCATGAACAGATAGGCATAGGAGCAGTCCAGCGTATACCGGTAGTTGGGGATCCGGAATCTCGTCCCGAAGGCCGTGATGGGCTGCTCCGTGAGGAACCAGCGCGTCAGGTTGTAGCGGGTGTTCAGCGCCTTGTTGATCAGATCAAACCATTTCCCCCGGATCAGGATCGGCCCTGCGAGGAAGAACAGCGCCAGCGCCGGCACCAGCAGCACCGAAAGGCTGCGCAGGAGCCCGCTGACTCTCCCGCGCAGGAGGAGCCACACATAGACCGCATAGAACAGGAAGCCCGCCGCCACGCCGGTAAAGCTCATGGAATACAGGAACACGTACAGATTCAGAACCGCCAGCAGGGCCGTCAGGACCAGCTGCTGCCTTCTGCGGAAGGAATCCTTCACAAGGTACAGGATCATCGCGCTGATGCACAGGTAATTGATGTGCAGCACATTGGAGTGTGCATATCCCATGGAATGACAGATCACATATCCGAGTCCGTGCTTGTTGTGCATATACAGGACGTCGCTGTGCAGACCCACTAACGACAGGAAGGTCAGCAGAGTATAGCAGCTGCCCCACACGGCGAAGAAAACGCGGAATGCCCTTTTCAGGGAAACCTCCTTCATGCCGGCCAGCACCGCCAGATTGATGAGAAGGCTCTTCTCACCGGTATTCCGGTAGACGAGCAGTCCCATTCCCAGCAGCACCGCCATCACGGCATACTCCGCCGGCGTATGCCGTGTCATTCCGATCTTCAGCAGAAGGCAGACCAGCGCGATCACCATTCCGATGGTGAAGACACTCTGCCCCTCGTAAAAGCCCAGGGCCTTCAGCCCGCACAGAACGGCGAGGAATACCAGATAGCATCCCTCGCCCGCAGACAGCTCTGCATACGAATTCCCGCTGCCGGGCACCACTCTCACCGCCATACTCTACCGATGCCCCTTTACCGCTCTGCGGGCCAGCCGTTTCCAATGCTCGATCTCATTCTCCGCAATGACACATTGCCGGCAGATGCAGCTGCCGTTCTTCTCCGACTGCATGCAGCTGCGGAGCCTCGTCAGTACCGGAGAAGCCATGATCTCTGCATAATCCTGGGTCAGAAGATTCCCCAGAACATGCTCCATTCCGAAGTCCATGCCGCACAGCACGACGGTTCCGTCCGGCATCAGCACGTTCCGGTCCAGTGCCGGTCCGGAGGAGCAGCGGATCTTCCCCTTGTGCTGCAGGGAGAGAAGCCCGTCCTCTCCCACATTGCCCGCGCGGTCGTGCAGGTTGTCATCGACATAGATCCCGCTCTCCGCCACGATCCTGGCAAGACACGGGTGCACGGGGCCATGGCAGGAATATTTGTCAATGTGAAAGCGTCCCGTCATGGCATCGCGGATCACCAGCTCTGCCAGCTCCAGGTACTCCGGTGACAGGACGAACCGGGAATTCAGATCCCGATCCGGGATATGGAGAACCATATTGACAAAAGGAACCTCCCGGATCCTCTCATAGCTCTCCCTCGTCATGCCGACCAGCGTGGAGAACAGGGTCACCCTCCGTCCCGATGCCTGCGCATAGAGCACCATGTCCACAAAGGCCGGATTCAGCTGCGGCTCCACGAAGCCGGAGAAATCAATCTGGGTATCCGAAGGGAGCTTGTCCACACAGGTCCGGAAGGTCTCCATCGTCATCATCCTCGGACGGGCCTTCGCATCTGCCCCCTCCGGCATGCCCGCCCCGCCGGTATACCGTGAAACGAACAGCTGCTGGGGACAGGCCCTGCAGTTCAGGGGACAGCCGACCTTGGTTGTAATCTCCATTACTCCGCTCATATGCATCCTCGTTCTGTATCTCTCCTGCTGTACAAAGCAGGGCAGCGGCCGCCTGCGGCGGCACCGCCGGCGCGGTGTCTCATGCCTGCAGCAGCTCTCCCAGCGCTTCTCTCAATGATACCATGCACTGCCATGCGTAGTCCGCACATTTCTCCGTGACCCTCTCCTGCCGCATGAAATCAAGATAGGCGCTCTCATCCTCTGACAGCTCCCGGATGAGGGAAAGGGTCCTTCGATTCCTCGCCTCCTCGTTCTCCCGGTATTCCCAGAAGAGAACGGCGTCCCTGTTGATGAGTCCCGGCTCCGGATCGTTGCAGGAGCCATGGTAGATCGGAATCACGCCCGTCCGAAAGGCATCGAAGAGCTTCTCCGTCACATAATCCCTCGTATCCGTATTCTCCGGACAGATGTTGAAGCGAACGGAGTGCAGGAACGCCAGCTTGTCATCCCCGAACTCCTCCTGCAGGACCTCCGTATTGTGCCGCCAGCGTCCGGCGTACAGGATTTTCTGACCGTCACGCTCCAGCGCATCGCAGATGGCCTGCCTCGTTCCGTAGAAGTCATGGGAGGCAATGCAGGCAATTCCCTGACTGCTGACCGGATTGGAGTGCCGGTTCAGCGCCGCGACCCGCCTGACCATGGCCGCGTGATCGTCCTCCGGCTCGAACAGATAGGTGATCCACAGGGGAAAGCGAAGGTAACGGGTTCCCTTCCGGTCACGCCTCGCCATCGCCTCCTCCCGGGGAAAGCCCATGGACAGCTGCGCCGTGCCGAAGCCGTAATCATCGAATTTGCGTTTCCTGGCATGCCAGACGGCATCCGACACCTTTCGGACGGGGACCCCCGGAAACCGCTCGAACTCCTCCAGATTCTCACCGGAATAGAAGATCTTCAGCCCCTCACAGGGCTGCTCCATCGTATTCTTTGGTCCGAACACACTGCAGAAACGGATCGGCCTTGCCCCGGCCTCTGCCTCCTTCGGGTAATAATGCCGCACGAAGCGCGTGAACCAGTACTCCTCCGGCTGCATCGCCCACCAGTTGGCATAGGAAATGCTCCCTGCCTGCAGCAGCGGCCGTATTCTGTTGTCATTTCGCAGATCCAGAAGATATCTTCCGAGCTCACGCGGATTCATCATATCAGAACATCCTCAGCTTGTTGATCATCCTTCCGCAGGGACAGCAGGCCGCCGTCCGCAGCACTGCCCTGCGCGCCAGATGGAGCCGCACCCTCGGAAGATACTCTGCTGCGTCCTGCCGCAGAGCCCTCTCCAGCTCCATCTCCATCGCCTGCAGCTCCCGCTGCTCCTCATGGCCTGTCTCCCGGCTCCTGCTCCCGCAGTCCTCTGCCCGGATCGCCCCGGTGCCTGCGCTGCGGTCCGTCCTACGGGCTGCTCCTCCCGCCTCCCTGCTCTGCTCCATCCTGCGCAGCAGGGCCTTCCTGTCCCTGACACAGGCCAGAAGAGAAATCTCTGTCCGGAGATGATTGTTGACCGCCAGGGCGGCGATGTCCCCCCAGCCCTTTGCCAGGAAGAAATCACATTGTCCCCGCGTGGCCTCCATGAGATCCAGCCGTCCCCTTGCGAAGGGCTTCTGCATAATGCTGCCCCCGCGGACGCGGTATCCGTACCTCTCTCCCGGGACATAGACAATCCGCTCCGCGTATGCAACCAGACGATAGGTAGTGAACTGGTCCTCGTGCAGCCTCTCCGGCGGATATTCCATTCCCTGCTCCGTGAACAGCTCCCGCCGGTACAGCTTTCCCCAGGCGGTGAAGCTCATACCGGAGGAAACGGGGTGGTACATTCTCTGCAGACACTCCCGAGGGGAGAGGATGAGCGCTTCGGGAAGCTCTCGGCTCTCTGCCGGATCTCCCGGCTCCTGCACTTTCTCACAGGGAAAGGCCCTGCATGACTCCGGAATCCTCCGGCAATCGCAGATGGCCAGCTGTGCTCCGTTCGCCTCACAGGCGGTGAGCAGCTCCTCCAGATACGTCGGCTCCAGCAGATCGTCGGAATCCACCGGGGCAAGGTACTCCCCCTCTGCCCGCCGGATCGCCGCATTGCGGGCCGCCGACAGGCCGCCGTTGGTCTGATGGAGCACGTGAATGCGCGGATCCTCCGCCGCGAGTCTCTCACAGATCTCTCCGGAGCCGTCGGAGGAGCCATCGTCGGTCACCAGAATCTCCAGCTCCCGGCAGGTCTGAGACAGGATGGAGCGCAGGCACGCTTCTGCGTAATCCCTCACGTTATAGACAGGTACAATGACGGAAATCTTCGGTTTCATGCAATGCACTTCCATCCGATGTAAACAATGAGACACAGCAGGAAGAAAAGGATGCGCCTGCTCACGTTCTGCTCCATGCTCCGGCTAGTATCCTCCGCAGGAGCTGCCTCCTGCCCCCCTCTCTGCTGCATTGTCTCTGCAGGAAGTCTCTCACCCTTCCTCAGGCCGCTTCGGATGGGGCCCAGCACCAAAACATAGCCCAGCACGCATTCCAGCAGCAGCACAGGGAACCGCAATCCCTCCGGCGAAACACTATAGCAGCCGGCGAGCCCCAGCATCCATTCGTCTGCGCGGGCCATCACCGCGCAGATCAGAGCCCGCAGCACATTTCCTCCCGCCTGCAGGGTACCGATCCCCTTCCAGAGCGCAGCCGCACTCACAGGCAGAAGGACCGCACCGGCGAACAACTTCTTTTCCCCTTTGTTCCACAGGAAAAGGGCCGCTGTCAGCCACGCGGCAATCAGAACGCTCCTCCAGCGATAGGACAGCCCCCCCTGCAGCATCGACGGCAGGAGGAAGAGCACCGGCAGGAAGTCATAGGCAGGGGAATCCGTTCTCCCTGAAGATGCCGTCCTCTCCCTGCGTGCCTTCCCCGTCTCCCATACGAAGAGGAACCCCCGGAACAGCAGCCCGCAGAGAAGGGCATGGAGCAGCTTTCCGGAAAGATAGATCAGCTGGTAAGGAGCCCTGATCCGGCGCAGCAGCGCGATCACCGCGCCATCGAGGTACGAGAGAACGGAAGGCCCTCCCTGCCCTGCTCCCGTCCGGTCCATACGGTACAGCGAGCTGATCTTCCCCTCTTCTCTTCGGTTCCCGCTGCTCCAGTCGCTCCAGAAGCGGTGCAGCGGCACGGCATAGGACAGATACCCCATGTTCCGGATGCCGCTTTCCTCGATATAGACATAGCCGTCTGCATCCGCCGCCTCCTTCCCCAGCAGGAGATTCGAGGCCGCATAGGCCCCGGCAAAGGCAGTCCGCTCCGACGCGCTCTCATTCATCTTCGGCACTGAGATCAGGAAGAGTCCGGTGAGGGCGAGCCACAGCAGGCGATACCCCCGGGCGCTGCAGCCCCCGGGCGCTGCACAGTGCCTGAAAATGCCAAGGACGCACAGCAGCAGCCCGAACGCGGCTCCCAGGAGCACGGGCAGCTTATGCTCCCCGCCGTAGAGAGCAAAGGAGAGGTCCGTCAGCGGTATTCCCTCACAGTCGGCCTCATATTCCAGAGAATAGGTCTGCCCCTTCTCCAGGGTAAAGGGCAGACCCTCCGCCTGCAGATTCTCCGTGCTGTTGTATCCGTTGGTATGAATGTCTCCCTCCGCAATGGTGAGCTCTGCCGCCGTCTCTCCTGCGGCATCCCGGATCACGATCGTGACCCTTGCCCCGTTCTCATCCAGGAGCTCCTGCCTCGTCACATCGTTGTTGCACGGAATCACTGCCTCAATTCTGGAAAGAGAGGCCTGAAAGCTCTCCTGCCCGGCCTCCACAAGGATCTCCTCCCGCCCGCTTTGCGGCGCCAGGAAGAGCAGCCCGTAAAATACCAGAAAAAGAAGCATTGCCGCGGTCCGCCAATGCTCTTTCACGCTCCGTATGATCTTCTCGCTCTTTCTCTCTGCTCTCAATCGTTCCACTATGCTCTGCCGGTATCCGGGAAAACTCTGCCTTCTGCAGCGGCTCCCAGGAGGAATCCGTTACGGGGAGCCCTTTCGCCGCTGTCCCGATTATAGCATGCCTCTCCTCAGAAGTTTTCGTGCCAGGCGCTTAATGCCCCCTGCAAGCTGATCGGCGATCGGCTCCAGGAGCGCTGCCAGCGCCAGGGAGATCAGAATGCTCGCCGACACGATCGGCAGGAACCACACGAACCGCTCCGCCATCTGCGGCACGTTCTCCAGCAATATCGGATACAGGACGTGATCCGGGAGCCAGGAGAGCAGATACGCCGCAAAGGTAAGGGAGGCGATTCTCGAAAGGAGCCTCCTTCTCCCTGCCGTCATCCGTGAATAATCCCGGGACCGCACGAGCTGGAACAGCAACACCGCATCCGCCGTACAGGTCAGGCTCCCCCAGTCGTTCCAGTCTCCGGACTGCAGCGGGGACCCGTAATTCCTCGCAGCGGCATAAAGGCCTCCCAGCATGCCGCAGACAAGGAACAGGAGCAGGAGCCGCCCGGAGCTCCGACGGCTCCCGATCCAGCGGATTCCGTCCGCCTCCGCCGCATCGTACCGCTGCAGATAGGCCCCGATGCAGTAATAGGTGATGGGATAGAGCCCCTTCCACCAATCCGGCAGCAGACTCCGCCCCAGCATGTCCGTCACACTGGGTGTCACCGTGAGGAGCACCAGCACCGCCAGCAGGGCCCGATGTCCCGCACGGCCAGGCAAAGCCCTCCACAGAACATTCAGAAAGGGGATCAGCAGGGCAAGGCCCAGATACATCTCCACATACCAGGAATAATGCTGGAAGCCGAAGATGGCCTCGAGGCTCCCCCAGCCTCCCAGCCGCTCGTCAAGAATCCAGGTGCGGAACAGAAGGACCAGCAGACTGACCAGCAGGTAAATGCAGTAAATACCGATCAGCCTGCCGTAAAAATGCAGCAGGCCCTCGCCCGTAACCGGAATCTCCCGCCGGCTCTCCAGAAAACCGGTCAGCAGCAGGAACAGCGGCACACAGGTCAGGCACAGGGAATCGATCACCGTCATCACGCACATGGCTGCGCCGCAGACCGGCTCGTCCTGAAAGCCGGAATGCAGGAAGAAGTGCACCGAGGGCACCAGCAGAAAGGCCGCGATCCGTATGACGTCAAGCGAGACCTCTCTCTCTTTACTTTTCGATTCCGTTCTGTTCCTCACGCAATCCCCTTCTGACGACTCGAAGCTCTCTTATGGTTCTCTTATGGTTCTCTTATGGCTCTCCTGTCTGCAGGAGTCCTGTTCCCTCTGCTGCCGCCGTGCTGTATCCGGACACCATCTTATCCGCGCTTCCCCGAGGCCGCCCGCACGGCCTTTCCGTCCGCGATCTCATAGACCACATCACAGTTCTGAATGGTGGACAGTCTGTGGGCAATGATGATCAGGGTCATCTTGCCGTGGAGGGCATCGATGGACTCCATGACGGCGGCCTCCGTCTCATTGTCCAGGGCTGAGGTCGCCTCATCCAGCACCAGAACCTCCGGCTCCGCATACAGAGCCCTGGCGATGCCGATCCGCTGCCTCTGGCCTCCGGAGAAGCGGATGCCCCGTTCCCCGACCACCGTCTGCACGCCCTCAGGCAGTGCATCGATGGTCTCCCGGAGCTGGGCGCGGTCAATGGCCTGCCGCACCCTTGCAGAATCCACCTGCTCCTTCGGAATCCCGAAGGTGATGTTGGCCTCAATCGTATCATCCAGCAGATAGATGTTCTGCGGAACGTAGCCGATCGTGCGGTGCCACCGGTCAAGGTCTGCTGCGATGTTCCTTTCCCCGGCCAGAATGGCGCCTCCTGTGGGCTGCAGAACACCGAGGATCAGATCCGCCAGCGTGGTCTTCCCGGCTCCCGACTGTCCGATCAGGGCCACCGAGGTATTCACCGGAATCTCCAGGTTCAGCTCCTCCAGCACCAGCTTCTCCGCATTCGGATAACGGAACGAGAGATTCTGCACGTGAATGCCGCCTCCAATGGACAGCTTCCCGGTCTCTGCGGCGGAATGACCTGCCGCAGCGCTCTCTCCCGCCGCGGGCTCCGCTGCCCTCTCCCTCTCGTTCGCATCGATCTCCCGCAGGTGCTCATAGATCGCCGTCACCGCCGGCATCTGGTAGGCAATGGTCCCCATATATTCCGTGATGCGGTTGAAGGACGGCAGCAGACGATAGGCCGCCACCACGAAGAGGGAGAGCGTCGGAATGAAATAAGCCAGATTCACACCGGTCGCGATCTTGATGAAGGCCGCCCCCAGCATGGCTCCCATCGCGCAGGCCTCAATGATGGGCTTGGGAATCGCAATCATGGTGTGATAGGAATACTCCGAATGCACCCGTCCTGCATAGGCCCGGTCATATTCCCGGAAGAAGAAATCCTCCCGGTTCATGACCTTCACCTCCTTGATGCCGCCGAAGGCCTGCTGGATCCACTTGTTCACCTCGGCCTCGTACTGCCGGTTCCGCTCTCCCCGGACCAGAAGACGCTTTTTGTAAATTCTCTGGAAGGCCAGGATCAGCAGGCCCAGCAGCAGCCCCACCGCAATCGTGATCGTCTTATCCTTGATGAACAGATACAGGATCAGGGCGCAGACCACCAGTCCCTCCGTGGTCAGCTGCACGGC
>CAVKMX010000083.1:3908-10438 GCA_963657295.1 Clostridium sp. CAG:302 | reverse complement strand
GGCTATAAGCCATAAATGATAATGTCCTAGTATACCACAAATGAAAATGTCCCAGTCATGATAGAATCATCTTTTCCAATTTCTATCAGATCGGAGGACAAACCCATCAGAAAGGTAAACCTATCAATGGACGAACAGAAGAAATACGAGGTCATTAAGAGTCTTGTGGATCATCCTCAGACCGCCAATAAGGACAGGGCCGCCCTTATCCTTGGCTGCACTCGTCGGCACATCAATCGGATGATAAAGGGCTACAGGACTTCCGGCAAAGAGTACTTCGTACACGGCAACAAAGGGCGCAAACCCGCTTCTGCTCTTCCGGATGAGCTAAAGGAACGGATCGTCTCTTTGTACCGGGATAAATACTACGATGCCAACTTCGAGCACTTCACAGAACTTCTTGATCTGCATGAGAGCATTCACGTATCCGCATCGTCTGTTGCCGGCATTCTCGAGGCAAAGTACATTCTTTCGCCGAAAGTGACGAAAGCAAAGCAGAAACGTGTCAAAAGGGCCCTGGAAGCGCAGAAAAAGGCCGCTAAGACACAAAAGGAGCAAGATGCCATACAGGCCAATCTTGTGGCCGTAGAAGACGCACACAGCCGCCGTCCGCGCTGCGCCTACTTCGGCGAACTGCAGCAGATGGATGCAACCCCCTATGAATGGGTCCCTGATCAGATCTGGCATCTTCACCTTGCGATCGATGATGCAACCGGAACCGTGACAGGTGCCTGGTTTGATACACAGGAAACCCTGTCTGGTTACTATCACGTTTTCCAGCAGATTTTGACGGATTACGGGATCCCCTATAAGTTTTTCACAGACAGGCGTACCGTTTTCACATACAAGAAAAAAGATGCCCCGTCAGATGACGAAGACACCTATACACAGTTCGCATATGCTTGTAAGCAGCTTGGTGTTGACCTGGAATCAAGCAGCGTTCCCCAGGCTAAAGGACGTGTAGAACGGCTTAATCAGACGCTTCAGTCACGCCTGCCCATTGAGCTTCGCCTGGCAGGCATAACCGATATCAACAGCGCCAATGAATTCCTCTACTCCTACATAAAGGAATTCAATCTGAAGTTCGCTCTTCCTCTTAATGGTATCAAATCCGTCTTTGAGGTACAACCCAGTCAGGAAAAGATCAACCTGACACTTGCTGTGCTGACACAGCGAAAAGTAGACAGCGGGCATGCAATTCAGTTCCGAAGGCACTTTTACAGAATGCTGGATCAGAACGGACAACAGTCGCATTTTCAAAAAGGGACAGTGGTCATGGTAATCCAGGCCTTTGACGGCAGCATGTATGCCTGTGTGAACGACAAGGACATCTATGCTCTGGAAGAGATCCCGGAGCATCATTCCAAATCCAGGGAATTGGATCCGGATTACACTGAGCAAAAGCCAAGAAAACGGTATATTCCGCCCATGAATCATCCATGGCGACGATATGCATTCTCAAAGTTCGTGCATTCACAAAAGCACAGAATCGAGCAGGACATCAAGAGTGCCTGATGCGAAAGCATCGGATTCTTCGACGTGTGTTTCATGTATTGATAGTAGGAACATCCATGCCAGGCTGGCGCGCAGCGCCGGCAGGCGACACAGGGGCCGTTCCGGCCCCGTGTCACCTGCCCGCCCGCCTGCCAATGCATGAGATGTCGGTTCATGCTGTCAATATATTAATCGCCTCCAAGAAGAATCCCGCGCCCAATAAGACACAAAAAGCCCCGGTTTCCCGGGGCCTATGTTTTAGCTATTTGGGGACATTTTCATTTTTGCTTGACAGAAGGAGTTTTTCCGGTAACCGTTTCCCGGAATCACTGCTATAATCACTGTAATGTTACGGGATATCATTGAGGAGGAATGTCATGGATCTGGAAGAAGCTCTGTATCAGTTGAAAAAACGCGCAGCCAAGGATCCCGCCATGCGGGAGGCGCTGCTCGCAACCAGGAAAGCCGACAAGCCTCTCATGGAGTTCTGCCGCCTCAGCCGCGAATATGGATGTCCGGTCTATGAGATGGATCTGGCCATGGCCGGCGAAGAGTACTACGCCGCCATGCGCCGCAGCACCAACGGCGGCGGCGAGAACTCCCCTCTCCTCGAGGGAGAGGACGATTATTACGAGCTGTTCCTCTCTGAGCTGGAGGCTCTCGGCTGATCGTGTGCTGCTTCAGCGGCTGTAATTGCGCCGGCCGAAGATCCCTGTTCCGACACGCACCATGGTAGAGCCCTCCTCGACCGCCACCGCATAGTCACCGGTCATGCCCATGGAAAGGGTATCGGCCAGGATGCCCTCCGAGCCGATCTTCCCAAGCTCTGTGAACAGCGCATGCAGCTGCCGGAAATACGGCCGGTTGCTCTCCGCGTTCTCCGTATAGGGTGCCGATGTCATCAGACCCCGCACCCGCACATGCGGAAGGTTCCCTGCTTCCCTTGCCGCCGCCAGCACCTCGTCCGGGGCAAAGCCCCATTTGCTCTCCTCACCGGCCACGTTAACCTCCAGCAGGATGTCCATGGTGCGGTTCACCTTTGACATTTCCTTTTCAATCTGACGTGCGAGCTCAAGAGAATCCACAGAGTGAATCAAGGTCACCTTGTCCGTGAGATATTTCACCTTGTTGCGCTGCAGATGTCCGATCATATGAAAGGTGCAGGCATCCCCCAGAATCTCGTATTTTTCCCGGATTTCCTGCACATAGTTCTCCCCGAACAGGGTCTGTCCTGCTGCCATGGCGGCCCGCATATCCTCTGTCGGCTTAAGCTTGCTGACGGCGCAGATCTGTACCGAGGACGGGTCTCTCCCCGCGCGCCCGCAGGCCTCCTCCACCTTCTGCCGCACCGTCCGCAGGTTCTCCGCAATCTCCTGTGCCGTCAGTTCATCGTATTCCCGTTGATTCTCTTCTCTCATATGCTGTCCTTCCTGACAAATTTCCCGTTATATGCTCTACCGCAGCGTGCAGGTAAAGGAAATCATCCCATCCTTCCAGTCCACCCTGATCGCCCCGTTGTATTTCTTCACCAGATTCTCCGCGATGGAGAGACCGATCCCGTAGCCGCCGTGCCCTTCCTGCGGGCCGCGGATGGTATGGGCCTCATCCTGCCGGTAAAAGCGCTCGAAGAATTTCGTATAATCCACGTCCTTGCCCTCTGCATAGGAATTGGTCACGCACAGCCAGGTTTCTCTTCCCTTCTGCCCGGCCAGCACACAGATGGTACCTGCCGGATCGCAGTATTTGATGGCATTGTCCAGGAGAAGAGTGGTCAGCTGGCGAATCTCGGAATCAACTGCCTTCATGCTGATGCTCTCCGGAAGCTGCGCCCGAAGCTCTTTGCCCTCCTGCATTGCGACCGGCTCATAGCTCTTCACCGTGTCCCGAATGAGTGCCGCCGCATTCACGCCGACCCGTTCCTCACTCTCCTTCTCCTGTGCCCTCGTGATGAGCACAAGATTCTGAATCAGTCCGTTCAGCCGATCCACCTGTCTCAATGTGGACTGCGTCCACTCATTCTCACCGCCAAGGATCTCCTGCATCTCCGTATTGGCCTTGATGACGGCCAGCGGCGTCTTCAGTTCATGGCTTGCATTGGTGATGAACTGCTTCTGCAGCTCCGCATTGCGGATTTCCGGTGCAATGGCCTTGCCGGAGAAAACACGGACCAGCAGAAACGTTCCGATGAAGCCGATGCAGAGCAGCAGCATGCCGGAATACAGCACCCGCGCCGTTGCGTTGATCTGACTCGTGGAGTCCAGGAACACCACGATGGAGCGGTCGTTGTCCAGGCTGCCTGTCTTATAATAATACTGTCCGTATTTCCCGAAGGTGAGGAAGCGGCTCTTTGCATAATCCGCGAGTATCTTGGCGTCATCCACCTTCAATGAGGATATGTGATTGGCCTTCACCGATTCGATGCCGCCGGCCGCGTTGTACAGCACGGCAAAATAGCGCGTTGCGTAGGCATCATCCTCATACAGCTCCACTCCATCCTCGCCCGAGCCGAAGATGTCTCCGAGAAACTGCGTGATGTCGTAGGTATTCTGCCGAAAGCTCTGATTGATATGATGCAGCTTATCCTTGAAGTTCTCCTGCTCCGCTGAAGAGGCCTCTGCCTCCGATTCCGGTGCGGTATAGATGACCTCCGCATCGTACAGCTCCCCTTCCTTCCGGATGATGAAGTCCATGGTGCCGCTGATCTCACTCCGCACCAGGAGAAGATTGGTCACATAGGTCATTCCCACCATCAGGAACATGACGATGGTGATGCTGGCCATGGCATATATGATGAATTTCAGCTTCAGCTTGCGGATTGCCTCTTCACTCATATCTACCACCTCGGAAAATGTCGGCGCAGCGGCTGTGCAGCAGCGGATCCGGCACATGCAATCAGGAAAGGGCAGAGCATCGGAACGGTTCCCTGCAAATCTGCATCAGGACATCTGCAGCCGGAAGCTGCCGCCCCTTTCGCCCTGAATCTGCGCCCTTGATGCAATGGAGGAGAGCTTCCCCTTGAGATAGGAAACATACAGCCAGACCGTGTCCGCGGTGGCCTCCGGCACTCCGTCCCAGACATGCTCCAGAAGATACTCCGTCTTTGTTTCCACGTTCTGATTGACGATCAGGGTCTGCAGCAGCTCAAACTCCTTTACCGAAAGTCGGACCGCGTTCTCACAGGAGAGCTCAAAATTCTCATCGTTCAGGGCGAAATCCCCATAGTGCAGACTCCTGGCCGCGTAATCGGTCCTTCGCCTTGTCATGGCCCGGACCCGGGCCAGCAGCTCCTTCATCGCAAAGGGCTTGGTCAGATAATCGTCTGCACCGGCCTCAAGGCCCTCCACGCGGTCATCCACCTCTGCCTTCGCCGTCAGAAGGAGCACCGGTGTTACCACGTTCCTCTCCCTCAGCTCCCGCAGAACCGAGAGACCGTCTCTCTTTGGCATCATGATGTCAAGAATCATCGCGTCATAGCCGCTCGTTCTCACCATTTCCAGCGCCTCCTCACCGTCATAGGCGCTGTCCACCTCATAGCCCTCATGGGCCAGTGCTACCGAAAGGACACGGTTCAAATCCTTTGTATCCTCTGCCAGCAATATTTTCATCTGTTTTATATTCCTTCCCGCAATTGTGCCGCTGTCTGCCCGCGGCCGTGCGTCGAACCTTTCCTGCAGGTGAATTCTCCGACGCAGGATCAGTGAATGACAGCTGCGGCCGCGCAGGCACTCTGATCCATGATCATATCCCGGATGGTCTGCATCGAGATGTCTGTGGAGGCCAGCTCATCCGCACAGCGCTTCAGCTCCGCCGCGATGAGTGCCCCCTGGCTCCCGGTCTGTTTCTTATACTGCAGCTGGTGCTCCAGAGCCGCCCAGGTATCCTGTGAGATGGTCCGCAGCTGAATCTCCGCATGGATGCTGCCGCCGACCAGGAGAATCATATGGTAGCTCCGATATCCGTTCGGCTTTGCATGGCGGATGTAGTCCTTTTCCTCCAGAACCTGCACATCCGGCATGGCCGCCAGATCGTCCCGGATGACGTAGACATCACTCAGAAAGGAACAGACAACCCGAACTCCAACTGCATCATGAATTTTCCGGAGGGCAGACTCCGTCGTCTCCGGCAGTCCTTTCCTGCGGCATTTCTCCCGCATGCTCTCCTCCGATTTGATGCGGGAGAGGCAATGCTCCACCGGATCCATCCCCTTTTCCTGCAGCATCTTCCTCCGTATTCTCTGGACCTGAGCCACCAGATGTCTGCGCACCTCCTCCAGCCTAGGCCGGTAATCGCCGTAGATGCTGCCCTCCCGGCTTCTCTCCTCTTCCGTCTCCTGTACCATTTCCGCTCCGTCTGTCCCGCACACGTCTCATCCCCCCCCCATAACGAGTTCACTCTAACACACAAGCGGCGCGCTCACCGCACCTTCACAGGAAATTCATGGAAGTTCATGAAACTTTCATGAAAAGATCTTCCTTTACCGGTTTTACCCGATAAAGGAAGATCTCTTGAGTGTACTGTGATATGCAATGGCACGCTCCGCTGCGTGATCCATCATCCATGCAAAGCCGAAGGCTACGGCGACATCAACGATGCTGTGCTGCTTCAGCAGCATCGTTGAACAGCAGATTGCGATGTCCAGAATTCTCGCACACGGCTTCCAGATCTTTCCCTTCAGGTTCATGGATTTCTGCACGCCGAGATCCAGGAAAATCGTGGAATACACATGCATGCTCGGACACACATTGTTCGGATTGTCCGCCCCTTCAATCAGCCGCACCAGCACGGCGCAGAGGTCATCCCCCTCGATCTGATCCGGCCGCAGATCGATGCCGTTGGGCACCAGCAGGCAGAACAGCAGGATCATGAGCAGGCCGGCATACATCGGTGCCATAACCCTCCACCTTGTCTCTCCGGACTCCGATCTTGTCAGATGAAGTGTCCCGACCAGGAGCCAGAGAAACCATGCACAATACGGAAGAATGGCATATTTTACAAAGGGAATCCGGTCATCCAGCGGGCAGGAGATATGCCAGATC
>CAVKMX010000083.1:0-3898 GCA_963657295.1 Clostridium sp. CAG:302 | reverse complement strand
AGATTCAGCGCTTCAATGCTGAAAAAGCCGCACACATAAATCAAAAAGAAGCCAATCGAAAACCGATAGGGATGCTCCATGCACTCCCGTTTCAGAAGGTGTACCATTCGCCGTGCGTCCTCGTCCTTTCTGTGTTCCCACAGTTCCCATCCCGGTACATCGCCTGCAAAGCCGATGCACCGACGGCATCTCGCACGATTATACACTTTTCCGCATTTTCTTCAAGCCGTCCGTCTCCTGCCGGCCGGAGCATTCCGAAGCGCCGTTACAGTTCATTCGCCCGCCGGTGACGGGTCCTGGCGGGCGTCTGTACAGTAACGAAGCATCACCGTATCGGTGCCGATCTGCCGCCGCAGGATTCTCCTCCATCCTGCTCCCGTCACGTTCCGGTATAAAAATAGAGTCCTGTCAGGACCGTATCCTGGTAAATACTGCCGTGGTATACGCTGTCAATCTGTATGGTCACGGATTCTGCCGGAACCGGTGCATCGAAGACAATATCCTGCTCTCCGAGCGTATCCTGCAGCGTATATTGCTGTGCATTGGATTCTCCCTCGCACGTCACGGTGATGGTAATGTTCTCCAGCCGGTTGTTGGCCTCCAGCCTCTCCTGCGAGATCTGATTGCCGTTGTAAAAGGCAATGGCCTTCAGATTCGTCCTGCTGCCGAAAACAGAGGTGATCGTCACGCCGATGCCGTCGCCCTCCTCTCCCTCCTGCCAGGAGGTCTCCGTATTCTCATCAAACAGATTGGCTGTCCCGTAAACCGTACCGGAAAGCCCCACCAGCTCTGACGATGCCGTGCAGGAGACGGGGTCTGCCCTCTGGTAGGAAACGGCCGCATTCTCGTTGACGGAAAGCGTATAATCCGCCATTCCCTGAAGGCCGGCAAGGAGCTCCTCCTGTGCTTTTCTTGCCTGGGCCTCGGCCTCCTGCGCCGCTGCAGCCTCCGCCTCCGCCTGGGCCTTGGCCTCCGCCTCCGCCTTTCTGACTGCCGATATATGCCGGATCCCCGCGAATGCCAGCACCAGCGCCGCCACGGCTGCGGCGATGACGGCAATCAGGCGGACCGGGATCTCTCTCCTCTGCAGCTCCCGGAAAAAGCGCCGGATCCTTCGGGAGGCTCTGTGAAAAAGCTCTCCGAGGCCGGCCGAAAGGTCCTGCAGCCGGATTCCCGCGGAAGGCTCCCTGACGGAGGATTTTTTACCGGAAGATTTTTTATCGGAAAAATTTTTACCGGAAGGCTTTTTGCCGGAGGACTTCCTGCCGGAGGCATTCTTCGGGAGCGGCCTCCTGTCCGATGAGCCCTTCTCGGAAACTCTTGCGTCCTGATTCTGCGCGGGGCGCGGCCTCGGTGCATCAAAGGAATAATGGAGCTGCGTCAGGGTTTTCGTCCACTCCTGCACCAGCGGATCTTCCCCGATTTCGGAGAGACAGGACAGAACCGAACGGAATTCTCCCCGGAAAACACCCCGGCTGCAGCTGCGCACCAGGCCCTCCTCCAGTCCGTAATAATCCGGGCAGCCATGATCCATGGCGGCGCACAGCGTCTTCATGACCAGTGCGGGACGCGGAAAATTGCCCAGTCTTGCCTCTGCATTCGCCAGCACATCAATCTGACGGAGCTGCTGCTCTGCCCGCTGCCGTTCCAATGGGTCCTTGCTCAGCAGCCTCCTGCTCCATTCTCTCCGGACCGATGCAAGGTAAGTGGCCAGCTCGGCATCCGACATTGTATCCCGTATTCCAAGCTCCTGATACAGTCCCATCGTTGCCCCCTTTCGAAATGACGTACCTCACTGCGGCGAATTTACTCGCCTCCGCTTCCTGCTGTCTCACGCACAAGGAATTTCCAATAGTCATCGTAATTCTTCCGGAGAAGCTCCGGCGTATCCAGTTCATAGGGACATTTCGTCGTACATTTCCGGCAATGAAGACATCCCTCGATTTTCTTCATTTCCGCCTGCCAGTAATCATTCAGCCATGCCGCTGACGGTGCCCTGCGCAGCATCAGGCTGATCCGGGCGCACTGGTTGATCTGAATTCCGGCAGGACAGGGCATGCAATAGCCGCAGCCGCGGCAGAAATCGCCGGACAGCTCCCGTCGTTCCTCTTCGATGAAGGATGCAATCTCCTCGCTCATGACCGGCGTGTCCTCCATGTAGGAAAGCCACTCCTCCAGCTCGCTCTCCTTCTGAATTCCCCAGATCGGCAGCACATTGTCGAATTGCTGCATAAAGGCCATCGCCGCATCGGAGCGGTTGATCAGACCTCCCGCCAGCCCCTTCATGGCGATGAAGCCCACATTGTGCTCCCTGCACAGCTCCAGAAGGTGCATCTCCAGATCACCGGCCAGATAGGAGAACGGGAACTGAACGGTCTCGTACAGTCCCGATTCCACCAGCTCGTACGCCACACGAATCTTGTGTGCCGTTCCTGCGATGTGGCGGATCTTTCCCCCGGCCTTTGCCTCCAGCATGCACTCATACATGCCGCTCCCGTCTCCCGGCCTCCAGCAGGTGTCCATCATATGGAACTGATAGACATCGATGTATTCCGTCTGCAGCTTCGCAAGGGAGGTCTCCAGGTCCTTCCAGAAGGCCTCCGGCGTCTTCGCTGCCGTTTTCGTTGCCAGATAGATCTCATTCCTCGGCACCTGCCCGTTCCCGAACGCACTGCCCAGCTTCTCTTCACTGTCGGAATATGCTCTCGCGGTGTCAAAGTAGCGCATGCCGCCCTCATAGGCCTTCCGCAGGATCTTCTGCGCATCCTCCATATTCCTTCGCTGCACCGGGAGCGCGCCGAAGCCGTTCTGCGGCACTGTGATGCCGGTCCTTCCGAGTGTGATCGTCTTCACCTTTTCTCCTTTCCGCTGTCTGACTCTGCCCTTGTTTCCGCAGCCCTTTCCTTCCTCATTTCCACAGCCTTACTCTGGCATAGCATCTTCCCTTTCTCGTCTGCGCACCGGCGCCGAGATACTGGAATTTTCCGTATCCCCGAACGCTGACGCGGCTCCCGGGCTTCAGATCGCAGCCCCCGCTCCGGGCCGTCCTGCCGTCCACAAAGACCAGCTCCTCTTCGATCAGCTCCTGTGCCCTGCCTCTGGACAAATGATAAACCATCGCCAGAACGGCATCCAGCCTTTCCGATGCAACAGAGCCCTCCCGCTCCTCGTATTGCTGCTGCAGCCTGCAGGCCGAGAACGGTACCTCCCTGCAGACCACGCCGGTATGGCGGACCCGGATCAATTCCCGGCAGATCGTTTCCGCGTTGTCCTTCATGACGCACAGGAACGCGCTGCTCCCCTCTGTCAGGATATCTCCGATTCTCTCCCGTTCCAGTCCCAGATGCATCAGCGCGCCAAGATAATCCCGGTGTGTCAGCTCCTCTGCAAACCGCCGGTTCACCGGATCCACCTGCAGGCAGGTGAGCACCTCCGGCTCAGCCTCCTCTTGTGCCCGAAAGCTCTGCGCATCCAGATAATCCGGAAGGAAGCACAGGACCCGCCTCTCCCCCTCCGGGAAACCGCCCTGCAGAATCCACGGAACGCTCTGCCAGCAGCCGGAGAGCATGCCGTCCTCTGCATCTGTCACCGTACCGGGTCCTGCGGCCTCCAGAACACAGGCCTGCTCTGCCGCCGTCAGAAAACAGGTGTGCGTGACATAATTGTTCCGGTATGCGCGCTGTGCCAGCTCATTGACCCGTTTGATTAATGCACTCCGATCGTCCATCCGCGCCTGTTCCTCCGCGCTCTCTTTTTCCCTTATCCGCTCTCCTACATCATACCGCCTTTTCCCCGTATGCACAGCATTTTCGGCAGATCTTGCGGCGGCCGACCGGTGTCCGGGTTACAGTTCATTCGCCCGCCGGGCGACAGGGTGGCGGAGAATGTCCAGTCCGGG
>CAVKMX010000082.1:0-10449 GCA_963657295.1 Clostridium sp. CAG:302 | reverse complement strand
ATTTTCCTCTTCCCTTGCATCACTTGTAAGCCGGATTTCGTAATCTGCACCTTCCCGCAGCAGTAGTCCTTCAGGAACTTTTAGCTGTACCTGCTGATCTTCATATTCAGATGCATTATCTATCACAGCAGAATAGATCACTGTACCGCATTGCAGCAGTTGGAAATTGGTTGTATATCCATCTCCGCTCTCTGCTTTTGTATAATACAGATTAAATCCATAAATGGAGTCTTTCTCCGCAGTAAACTCAACCGATGCAGGGTGTCCGGCCGTCACTGCCATAGTTTCTGTGGACACATCAACATACGGAAACTGTACAATGTAGTCATCCTTGATGTACCAGTGATTGAACGAGATGATAGCAATTACTCCGATGAGCAACAGCATAATACTTCTTCTCATCGAAGAAACATCACAAGCACTGTTTTTTCTTGCAATGTTCCCTGACTGTGAATCTGCACTCAAATCACGCCTCCCGTTTCTGCTGATAAATGTTCCCGTTGCTTCATGCGTCAAATATTCTTCGTTTCACTGCCGCCCGACATTCCTTCTCCCGGAATATAATGCCGTACCTTCGGATTTCCCTCACGCGCAGGCGGCACAGCAATGCGTTATATTCCTTCTCCTCGATCCGCTGCAGAGCTCACTCCTCTTCCGTCTGCTCCGGCTGCTCCGCCTCCAGCTCCCGCAGGCGCTCCTCCAGGAGCGCATTGCTCTGCGCCAGGTCCCGGATCCGTTCGGTCTGCTTGGACACGATGGAGGTCAGCATCATCAGGAGGATCAGCACGAAGGCCAGGAGCATCAGGTACAGCGTGTTCATGACGCTCTGGATGCCGGTTGCCTTTGCGATGAGGAGCAGGAGCTCCGGAAAGCTCACCAGGACCAGCATGACAACACCGGTCAGGAGCCACAGCAGCGTATATTTCAGGGCGAGGCGCCGCCTCTTGAGCAGCATCAGGACGATGATGAAAAAGGCCGCGATGGCCGCGATGAGTACGATTTTCAATTGCAGCGGAATCATATTCTCCCTCCTGCTCTCTCTGTGCCGTCACGGTTGCCGCACCGTCCGCCGTTTCCGGGGGTGCTCCCCCTGTTCTGTAAGCCCTGCGCTCCCGGCATCGATTCTCTCCGCACCGTCCTCAATATCCCGTTCCCCAGTACACGTAGCCGAAGAAGGTCTTGAAGATCTTGACGAAGGCGAACAGATACACCATTCCCATGTAAAGGATCAGGCGGTTCGGGCGCTCCGTCCTGCGCTCCTTCACAAGGCCCGGCAGCACCGCGGCCAGCAGTCCGTAATAGGGCAGGAAATACCGCCCCTGGATTCCGCTGATGGAGATGCTCCCGGTATAGGTGATGCTGAAGAGGAAGCCGCAGAAGATCACGATCACACCAAAGGCGATGACGGCTGCCCCGAAGAGACCCTTTCGTCTGCTGCAGCGCACCTCGCCCTGCTCCCGCACCTGCACACTCCGATATAGAATAACATAGATTGCCGCAATTACATATGCCGGAATGCTCACCTGCAGGAGTCCAAGGCCATCGGCCGCCGCCGTGCGCAGCATGCTCTCTCCGTTCTGCACCGCGGTTTCCTCCAGAATGTGCAGGAGCATGTCCGGATGCCAGCGGAAATAGGAGGCGGAATACATCCCCGCCACGGCGTATCCCGAGAGGACATCCAGGAGCGCCGGATGCAGCCACAGGAAGGTCACGGTCCCGGCGCCAAGCGCCGTCAGCGGGAGCAGAATGCCGTAGAGAATCTTCCGGCGCAGCTGCCGAAGGCCGGGGAGCAGGAAGAGCATCAGCGTCAGCGGCAGGTACGTGCCGTCTTTGTTCAGGAGCAGCAGGAAGCCGGCGCTCATGCAGATGAGGTAATCCGTCCCGCAGTGCGGCCGCTCGGTGATCAGGTGCATCTCATAGCCGAGGAACAGCATGGCAAAGGCCAGGATCATGGCGTCGTAGGAGCAGGACGCGATCTGCTGCACCAGCGTCGGGAAGAGGCACACCGTGATCAGCCCCCGTTTGCCCGTCGGGCATTTGCGGATGCCGGCCGCGATCATGGCCACTGCCGCCAGAAGGTTGCACCACCGCGCCGTCATGACCATCGTGATCATATTGCCGCCGAGGCTCCGCACCAGCTGCAGGCCGGTCAGCGCCGGCAGGAAGGTCCAGATAGAGGCCCTCGATGCAATGTTCGTATAACTCTCCGGCACATACGTAAAGGCGCCGGCTCCCCTCCAGAGGCCGTGCCAGATCTCGCGGTATTTGGCAAAGGACAGCACCGCGCCGAAGGTGACGTCATAGGTGACATAATCCGTGCTGCGCACGAGAATTCTCCCCGGTCCCGCCGACGAATAGACGCCGCTCAGCTGGTTGGAGTACCAGTACGCCGTGTTGATGTGCATCGATTCATCCGGCACGCAGTGCGGCGGGATCAGGATGCTCAGAAAGAGCCCGGCCGTGAGCGCGGCCGCCGCGTAGAGCCGCAGCGGGGAGACGCCCTCCCGCAGGGTCACCAGGTAAAGGAGGCACAGAAGGATTGAAAAGACAGTGATCACGGTGAGGTACATCACCGCCAGAGCGTCGTAGCTGTGGTACATCAGCAGCAGATTCAGCGCGCCGCCGTCACTCTTCGCGGCGGAGGCGAGCAGCATTCTCTCGAACCGGTCCCAGTCCGAGGTCAGCGTGATCGTATACTCCCGTCCGGCCGAGGAGGGCAGGACCGATTTGAACGGCAGGTAGTAGTACGCCTCCTTCAGGAGCTCGAGATTGATGTCGTTCTGCTCCCGTCCGAGGATCCCGTCCACCGTCTCCAGCTCCTCCACCCTGTAGACGGCGTCGCTGACAACCTCTCCCGCATCGTCCCGGACCACCGCCCGGAACTCGATGTTGCCGATGTTGTCCACGCCGGCTCCGTCAAAGGGCTGCTCCGCTATTTCAACGGCCACGCCCGCAAGGCGGTTCTCCGAGGCCGTAAAGTGCTGCTCCGTCTGCGGCAGGCAGACCCACTCCCTTCCCTCGCCCGTATAGGATGCGATCTCTGCGGACAGGAGATTCCGGGCCGCAGAGATGCTGGTCCCCCAGCCGTAATCTCCCACTGCGATGCAGAACAGGACGAGTGCCAGGAAGCCGAGGAGCTCTCTGCGGCGGTCTTTTCGGGCCGAAGCGGCGGAGAGCAGACGGCCGGTTCCGGATTCCTGATCTGCCTTCCTCCTGCCGGCGCAAGGCGTCCGTCGGAAGCCCTGCCCGGCACCAGCCGGCAGGAGCGGCATCCCGCGTACCAGCAGCAGCCAGGCCAGCACGGCTCCGAAGAGCAGAAAGGCTGCGTAGAAGGCGATTTCCCTGGCATAGCTCCTCTCATGCACCGCGCGGAAGATGGTTCCGTACAGGTGGAGATCGCTCAGCTCTCCGCCGATGTAAAGGCAATCCTCTCCGTCCACGCTCGTCTCCGAGACATCAAAGCGAACGCCCTGGTAGGTGAGGCCGTGCCCCTCCAGATGAAGGGCCAGCCGCGTACCGGCATTGTAGCGGTCGTCCAGCATCAGGTAGACCGAATCAGCCCGCAGCTCGGACAGCCGGAGCTCGCCGGTCTGCAGCACCCGGTCGGTCCCCGGCTCCCGGAGCTGGTACCGCACCGCCTCATCGGTCAGGACCCGGTCCTCGAGGTTCACCCCCCCAGGTCAATGCCGCACACATTCCCATCCTTCAGCAGGAAGAAGGCATCCAGTGCACGGGTGTCCTTCACCTCCTCCCTTCCGCTCTTCGCATCTCCGCCGAGGGCAGAGTCTTCATAGCTCGTGACCTCCGTATAGGTCAGCGACAGCACGAAGATTCCCGTGATGAGAAGGCCGTAGGCGGCAAGGAAGTGCACGGAAACCTCCTTCTCCGGCGCGGCACTCCGGTACCGGCAGGCGGTGCGCCCCGCGGCCAGAATGCCGAGGCTCAGCAGGACCCCCGCCAGTGCCGTCAGCACCGCATCGCTCCGGTACCGGCAGACATCCGTCAGGAGTCCCATGGAAAGGTACTGTCCCTCCTGCACCTCTCCCTCTGCCGTCACGAAGCCGGCCGGCACGCAGGCCGACGGCTGCAGCTCCTCCTCGCCTCCGGTCTGCAGCACCACATAGCCGGAGGACGGTCCCTCATAGGAGACATGGACCAGATATTTGCCTGCCTCCGACACCTCGATCCTGCGGTTGTCCTCCGTGGAGAAGAAGACGTCCCTGTCCGGGTCCGCAGTCCAGAGCGGCACCCGGCTGGTCAGCACGGTTTCTCCCGAGGCGGTATTGCAGACCGTCACGCAGAGCCTTCCGAAGGTGGCCGCCCGGTTATGGTCGAGGCGCAGGGAGATTCCGTTGAAGTCATGCGTGAGGTACAGCTCCTGCGTGACGCCGTCCCCGAGGCACGCAACGTTCGTTCCTCCTGCGGTGACCATCTGCTTGTTCACGCCCTTGGACGAATCCCGGACGAGGGCATACCATACGGCAAAGAAAAGGACTGCCGCCGCCAGAAGGACACTGACCGCTGCAATCCCCCGATTTCCCCTTGCTCCGATTGTCCTTTCTCCAACTGTCCTTTCTCCAATCGTCCTTTCTCTTTTCCTCACACCGGATGCTCCAGCCATCTCTCCCTGTCTCCTATTCCGATCTCTCTTTCCGTTTCGCAGCGATACAAGGAGATTTGCGCAGGTGTCATTTCCGGTTGTTCTGATGCCGGCATGGATGCCGGTATTTCTTCCGGTTTTTCTCTTTTAAGTCTTCTCCTGCAGGCCATGCACCATCACGGCGGCGAAGCAGCCGCACTGCACCGCCATCAGCCCCGTGAACAGGAGGCTGGCTCCCCGCATCCCGGCGAGCCGCACGGTCCCGTTCGAAATGACGGCCGCCAGCAGCGCTGTCGCAGCGTACCCGAAGAGGAGCGCCCTCTGCCTTCGCATGACCGTCACGATCGCATTGAGAAAGGCCGCCAGCGCGCTGAAGCCGCCCCCTGCCAGGAGGATCAGAAGATCCGTCCGATGTGCGGAGAGGTCCGCGCGGAACAGGAGCGACAGCACCGGAATCCCCGCAAGGTAAGCCGCCGCAAGGCACCCCGCCGTAATGCCGGCCACCAGCCCCGTGATGCGCAGGCACCGTTTCCGGAAAACCGTCAGCTCTCCCTCATCCCACAGTCTGGTGAATTCATACAGCATGGGAATGAAGAGGAACCCGCCCAGGAGTCCGATCATGGAGACCGGCATCGAGAGATATCCGTAATAGGCCTGCTCCTCATCCGAAAGGATGGCATCGATGGCGTATTTCGGTGCGTTCGTCACATAGATCGTCAGAAAGCTGCCGAGGAACAGGGGGCAGCAGTTCCGCAGGAGGCGGAACGCCCCCGCCAGCTCCTCTCTCAAGTCTTTGCCGGATTCCGCCGCGGGGAACAGGCTGCCTGTCGCCCGCAGCACATAAACCAGCGCCGCCAGATTCAGAATCGCTGTGCCGACGACGGCCCTGTACTGGTCCCCGGTTATCACGACCAGCAGGACATAGACCGCAATCTCCCACACCATCCGGACCGTCATCGCCTTGGCGGCGACATCCAGACGCCCTCTTTGCTGGTACATGCCGTACCAGACATCCTCGATGGCATCCGGCAGCCGCAGCACCAGCATCCACAGCATGATCCCGAGCTTCCTTGCCGAATAACCGTTGGCGGCCGCCGTCATGCCGATGCAGAGTGCACCGATGACCAGCATGCCAATGCAGGTGATCGCTCTGGAAAGGCAGTATTGACGAAAGGAGAATTCCTCATGCCGGTCCGACACCTGGTAATGCCGCATGCCGTACTTGGCAATGGTCAGGAACATGTAGGAGTAGGCAAAGGCGATCGTGAAGATCCCCGACTCCTCCGTTCCCGTCACCCTCGTCAGCACCATCAGAAAGATGACGGACTGAAAGGAATTCAGGATGCTGGCCGCCATGTTGTACAGGCCGGCCGCCCGGTCGATGTTCTTGCTGTGTGTCAGAAAATCTGTCATATCGCTTTCTCAAACAGACCTAGGTATTATACCGGGTCTGTTATCATATTTCCCGTTAGATATAGTGTTATTTTTATGTTTTGCAGTACCACAATTGAGATGTGTGCGGAACCCTCCCCCTTTGCAGCGCCCGTCCGGAGGGGTCCTTCAGCAGCACCTGTCCGGAGGGTGCCCTTCAGTAATAGATCCCGAACACCTGCAGGAAAATCAGCCCCAGCACGTAGTAGTGCAGGACGCCGGTCCACAGGAGCACCCGCTTTCCCTGCGGCAGCTCTACGTTCGAGGCCGCCGCCAGAATCACCGCCCCGAGGGCGATGTAGGGCAGGAAATACCGTCCCTGCATGCCCTGGATGAGGTAATCTCCCACATGGGACATGGTGACGGTGAAGGTCATTGCCATCACCAGAACCCCCAGGATGCACAGAAGGACCGCACTCACCCGCGTTCTGCTCTTCATCACCACGGCCCTGGACTGGTTGGACAGAATGCTCAGTCCCAGAATCACCGTGAACAGGACCCATACGTGGTCGGGAACCCGGAGCTCCAGAATTCCCATCTGATCCGCGATGGCACAGGCGAACAGCGCGTCCAGCTGCTGCTGCACGAAATGCACGATGAGGTGCCAGAGGATGAGCGGATTCTCCAGGAGGTACCCCGCCGTATAGATGTCTCCGGCGAACAGACGCTTCCCCACATAGGCGGAGGCCGCCGCCAGCATGCGCACGCCGTACATTCCCGAGAGGGCCGCCGCCGTAAGGCAGCTGCCCAGCATCATGATGCGCCGCTTCCTGGTGGAGCGCAGCCGCGGGACCAGCAGCGCGATCATCACGATCGGGAAGTAAACGCCTCTCTTGTTCATCAGGAGGAAGGCATCGGACAGCAGCAGGATCAGCATGTCCATGACCGTGATATTCGTCCGCTCCAGCACATGGAAGCCATAGCTGATCGCCATGAACGCCCACCCGATCGTCAGTGCGTCATAGGAGCAGGAGCCGATCTGCTGCAGCAGAATCGGGAACATGGCGACCACCATCAGGGCCCTCTGTCCGTAGGGGCATCGGCGGATGGCCTGCACGATCAGGAGCGTCGTCACCAGGAGGTTGACCCACCTGGCTCCCATGATCATCATGGTGAAGTTCCCGCCCGCAAGGCGCACCAGACTAAAGCCCAGGACCGACGGCAGATAGGTCCAGACCGATGCATTGTCCAGATATGCCGGGAAAAAGTCCAGAATCCCCCAGCTCCCTTCCCCGGCGCCGGACCCAAGGGAGCAGAAGCCCTCCCGCAGCTCCTTGAAGAGGCTGTGGTAGCGCCGCATCCCGAGGGTGCGTCCCACGCTTCCGTCCGAGAGCTTTTCGATGATCGGCAGATCCTGGGCCCGCACCAGCATGTGCTCCCCGCCGACGCCCCGGAACACGCCGAAGATCCGGTTCGAAAGGTAATAGATGTTGCGGTAATGCGTGCCGTCGTCCGGGACACAGAAGAGCGGCAGGAGGAAGGTCAGCAGGCCGCCGACGAGCAGCATCCAGAACATCGCGAGCTTCCACTCCGGCACACAGCTCCATTTGGTCAGAACGCAGAGGCAGCACAGGCCGGCCAGTGCGGTCCCCATGATGATGAAATAGAAGGCCGGCAGCTCCTGATAGAGCCGGTAGCAGAGGATGAGGTTGAACTCTCCGCCCTCGTTCTCCTCCTCGCCCCGGATCAGGAGGACAGCCTGCTCACCCGCTTCCTTGTTCTCCGCCGCCGTCTCCTCTGTTCTGTCCTCTTCTGTTCTGCCTTCTTCCGTTCCGTTCTCCTCTTCGGTCACGGCGGCCCGGCCCGTCTCTGTCCCGGAGGGATACTCCGCGTACAGCTCCAGGGTATACCGATGTCCCTCCGAGGCTTCTACCGTCTCCTTCAGGGGGACATAGACATAGAGGTTGTCCATTCCCTCGGCGGTGCCGATGTCGTCTGCTCCCGCGTGCTCCGCCAGCCTTGTCAGGTCGCCGATGCGGTGTGCCGTCTCCTGAACGGTCTCTCTTGTCTGCGCATCGAGCAGGCGCACATGCAGCACCGCATCGGCGCAGTCCCGAAGCGTTTCATTCGAGGCACCCTTTTCCAGCAGATGAATACCGAAGCCGCTCAGCGCATCCTCCCCGGCAAGGAAGGTCTGCTGCAGCGCATTCTCTTCTCCCGGAAGTTCCCGGTCCTCGGTGTTCTCCCCGGCATAGGTGATTGCCTCTCCCGTCACTCTCTGCGGCAGCTCTCCGATCCCGGAGGAATAGACGTATTCCAGAAGAACCAGGCCGAAGAGGAGGGCCAGTGCCAGCTCCCGGAGCATGCGCCTCCGGTTCCCGCCGGCCTCGCCGAGGCGCTCTCTCCCCTGCACCCAGTAGGCCTGCTCCGCCGGATCGTACCAGTGCGGCAGATACAGCGGGAGCCGCCGCACGAAGAGCAGGTACCCAAAGAGCACGCCAAAGCCAAGCTCTGCGGCAAAGCGCACCAGTGCGTCCGTGTAATCATATCGCTCCGTCACAGTATACAGATTGGCGGAAAGCGCCTGCTGCTCGATCCTCGCTCCGCCGTAGTACAGCAGATTCTCTGCCCCCGGCCAGCTCGCAATGCCGACCTGCACGCCCTCTCCGACCAGGCCCACCGACTGGAAATGCAGGGACAGCCTGGTCCCCTGCTCATAGGTATCGTCGAAAAGGTAATAGAAGCCCTTCGCCGGCTGGTTCTTCAGCAGGAACTCCTCTCTTTGCAGCACCTTCCCGGAATCTGTGTCCAGGAGCGTCACGACCACGCTCTCCTCTCCCAGGATCCTCTCTCCGGTGTCCATCGGAGAGAGCTGCACGCCGACAATGCCGTCCGCCGGCAGCTCGAAGAAGCTGTCGATGGTGCGGTCATCCAGGAGCTCCAGCGTGTTCTCCGCCGTTCCCCCCAGGGGATAGGCCGTCGTATCCACCTTCTCCGCGTAGGAGAGCCGGATCAGGAAGACGATTGTGATGCTGCAGGCATAGACGAGGAGGAAAGCCTTTTTCTCCCGTTCGCGGCGCTCCGCAGCCGACAGATCCAGTGCGAAATGAATGAGGTACCGCATCACCGCAAAGGCAAGGAGGACGGAGGCGGCCGAGAAGATAAAATCCCTGGCATGATTGCTGTACTGCGTCACGATGCCGCAGACAAGGCTCGGTGCGGTGTCCTCGGTGCTCTGCTCCGGGGCCGCCGCTGTCTCCGTCCGCTCCAGCAGGTACCCGTTCCGGCGGCACCCCTCCAGCTCCGCCGCCGTTCCGAGCTCAATCGAAACGCTGCTCCCCACCAGGCCGTGATATCCGACGAGAACCTCGAAGGCCTCCTCTCCCGAGACGGGAATGTCCACGGCCGCGGCGAAATACGTGCAGCTCCCGTTCTCCAGGGCGAGCACCGGAATGATCCGCTCCATGACGGCACTCCCGTCCTCCTCCCGGAGGATCGTCACCGTCACATATCCGGCATTGGCCGCGGCGCCGCGGCGCCCGAACGTCAGGGAGACCCCGTTGAAGGAATGGGACACCACCAGCCTCTGCTGAATGGTGTCCCCCGCTGTCAGCCGTGTATACCCCGTCTCCTCCGCTGCATAGCTCTTATTCTTCCCGTTGTTCAGATCCCTTTTGCCGGCATAGAGAAGCCCTGCTGCCAGAAAGAGAATGCTGCACAGGATCAGGATTCCCTTCCCGGCTGCCCTTCCGATCTGCCGCCCGCTGCGGCTACCGTTCTCTGTCATTTTCCCGTGTTCCCTCCTGCCAATGCCTTTGCGGCGCTCTCCCTGCTCTTCACAAGGCAGCGCTTTTTGAAAAAAGCGATGCCGTAGCACCGGACCTCATCATAGTCGTCCTCGTATTCCCTGGCATACTGCCTCTCCTCCATCTGCCGCAGCGCGGCATCACAGGAACGCGCCAGGTCCTCCGGACTGCCGGCATATTTGACCTCGAATACGGCCACGCGCCCATGTACGGCATCATGCACAGTCACATCGCTCCGGCCCTCTCCATGCTCCTTGTTGGAATCCACCGCATATCCCGCTCCGGTGAAGATCCCGGCCAGAAATGCATGGTAGAAGTCCTCCCGGTAATCGTGATAGCTGATGGTTCGGCGCAGCAGCCGGTTCATCTCCTGTGTGAGGCACTCACAGTCACCGCTCCACACGGCATGGAACAGGGTCCCCCGGTCCCAGCCTCCGGCACTGTCCTGGAACCATTTCACCACAGTGGCTTCGAAGATCTCCCGGATCTCCGCATTCGGTATGCGCAGCTTCATCCGGCCGTCTGCCGGGATGTCCTCTTCCCCTGCTGCCGCACCTGTCAGGTAGCCGGTCAGATACAGAAGGCTCCAGAGATTTTCCTCCGAGGAATGCAGATAATCATAGGTCAGATTCTCGTCCACCTGCTGTACGATGGAGCCGCCCGCCATCAGGG
>CAVKMX010000081.1:0-10528 GCA_963657295.1 Clostridium sp. CAG:302 | reverse complement strand
AGAAACATCGTTCTTCCCATTAGAGTTGTTCCGCCCTTCACTGCAGCAGAGGGGCGGAACACTTTTTCTTTATCCAATCAGGACGGGCAATGATGCTCCGCCGAGAACCTGCTGTATTCCCGCCAGCAACCTGCCGCAAGCTCCGATGCGGCACACTGCTGGCAGAAACACAGCCGAAAATAATTCGCTGTTTGCTCCGCTCAGAAAACGCCGCGTGACATACTGATGACTCCCGGGATTAAACATGGAAGCTATCGAGAGTTAATTCTTCAGGAAGTTCACAGTTCTCCTGCACATCCTTCTCCCCGTCAGACAGGCTCCTGCGGCGGAAGAAATATCGTCCGATCTCATCGAGGCCGATTCCCAGAGACTCGGCCGATTTACTGATATCCAGCGCACTGAAATTGCTCTTCCCCTGGAATACATTGGAAACATAATTCGGGCTTCGATGGATCGCCTTCGCGAAATTTCCCTCCGTTCCGAACTGCTCACGGATGGCCCCTCTCAACTTCGCATAATCAAATATGGTCTGGCTCGGTTTCATAATGGTCCTTTGCACGCTTACCTTCGGCTGCGCGTTCAGAATAGTTCACATAGATTGAACTGTCAAGGCGAACAGTAAACGCACTTTGAACTTAAGTAAACTTTATGTGGGCTATAATAATGAAGTCATCAATGTAATCGCACAACTTGAGGAATTTTCGTGAAATTCAGCCAGAGTTCTTTTTCCAAAAATATCCAATCCGCCATTGCCGGCAAGGGATGGTCCATTCCAAAATTCGCGGACATGCTGGGTGTTTCCAAGACCACCGTATACAACTGGATTCATGGCAGGAACCGGATCCAGCCCGGAAGAGTAGAGGAGGTGGCCGCTCTTCTGAATGTATCCCCCGGATGGCTGATGGGATACGAGGAGGAAAAATCCGAAGCTGTCTCCCCGGGCACTCCGGCAGAAGGCTCTCCGGCCTCCGCTCCCTATACCGTTCACCGCTCTCCGGTCACCGATTCTGCGCCCGTTTCCGAACCTTCGGACCGTGCGTTCTCCTATGACGCCGGCCAATCCGGCGGGCCATCCGCATCCGTGGCAGAGACACCTGCGGTACTCCCCCGACAGACACGGGAGATGCCCGGCACCGATCAATGCAGGCAGGCTCAGGACATGATCCGGCACATCGTAACCGAACTCATGGAGCTGCAGATGCTCTTCTCCGGTTCTCCCAACTGAAGCATAACTGAAGCATGCGCCCAGCGGGCACACCGTCAAAAAGGCTCTGTTGTATACGAAATACAACAGAGCCTTTTTTATAATTGATGATTGATCCACTTAATCCATTTTCGCAGCGGATCTATGCCGCAACACACACCCGTGCAGATTCCCGACTAAACCGAAGGCCGCGAACACAGCCTTGTCGCATCGGCGCCGCACTGATCCGATAGATTAAGCCTCTTCGCTCTCCTGACGGGCAATCATAGCATCGATGTCTACGGTGACTGCCTCGTCATCATTGCCGCCCTTGCCGGGAACCACAACCGCGTTCTCTTCCTTCTGGGCCTTCTCCTCGTCGTTCTTGAGGGCCTTCACGGAAAGAGAAATCTTGTTGTTCTCCGGATTGAAGTCAACAATCTTTGCCGTAACCTCATCGCCGACCTTCAGCACATCAGAGGGCTTCTCAATATGCTCCTTCGAAATCTGGGAGACATGCAGCAGAGCGTCGATGCCGGACTCCAGCTCAACGAATGCGCCGAAATCAGCCATACGGGCAACACGGCCCGTGACAACCTTGCCTACCGCATACTTATCCTCTGCGCCGATCCAGGGATTCTCATCAGGGAACTTCAGAGACAGAGCAATCTTGCGTCCGTTGATGTCCTTTACCAGAACACGCAGCTTCTGTCCGACCTTGAAGACCTTCTTCGGGCTCTCTACCCGGCCCCAGCTCATCTCGGAGATGTGCAGCAGTCCGTCGGCTCCGCCCAGATCCACGAATGCGCCGAAGTCGGTGATGTTCTTCACCGTACCCTCTACCACATCGCCGGCCTGCAGCGTCTCGAAGAGCTTCGCAGCGGCCTCTTCTCTCTTGGCCGTGAGCAGCTGCTTGCGGTCACCGATGTAGCGGCGTCTTCTGGGATTGTATTCCGTGATAACGAACTCGATCTCGTGGCCGAGATACTTCGTAAGATCCTTCTCATAGGTGTCGCTGACAAGAGATGCGGGAATGAACACCCGAATGCCCTCAACAACAACACAGATACCACCGGAGAGTACCTGAGAAACCTCAGCCTTCAGGACGGTCTTGTTCTCATAGGCCTCTTCAATTACCTTGTTGCCGCGATCCAATGCAAGTCTCTTGTAGGAAAGTGCGACGGTTCCCTCGCGGTCATCCACCTTCATCACCTTTACATCCAGCTTGTCGCCGACATGAAGCTTTGTGGTAAGATCCAGCGAATTGTCGTTGGAATACTCCTGGCGCGTCAGGATGCCATCGCTCTTATAGCCGATGTTCAGCACCGCTTCTTCCGGCTTAACATCAATGACGGAACCTTCGACCACCTCTCCACTGTGAATTGTCTTAAATGATGCTTCCAACATCTGTTCAAAAGTTAGTTCTTCTGACATCACTTTGAACCTCCTCAATAATATTTTTCGGGGTCGAAGCCCCGGCGGTGATGCCGATGATCCGCTCGCCTCCTGACAGCTGCAGATCGAGATCGTCCACCGTCTGAATGAAATAGGTTCTCTCACATTGTGCCTTACAGATCTCATAAAGCTTGGCGGTATTGGAGGATCCCTTTCCGCCGATCACGATCATGATATCCGCACGCTGTGCGATGCGCCTGGCCTCTGCCTGCCGCTCACTGGTGGCATTGCATATGGTCTCATTCGTCTCGATATTATACCCATTTCGCGCGATCAAAGCAACAATTTTCTCGAATTTTTCCGCGTTGAACGTCGTCTGCGCCACGATGCACACCTTCCGTTTCGGATCCGCACGGTAGATCCGTGCCTCCTCTTCGGTCTCTATGACCGTGGCCGGCGTCGAGCTCCAGCCGACGGTTCCTTCCGTCTCCGCATGTCCGTGGTTGCCGATGATGACGATCTGCGCACCCTCCGCGCTCGCCTTGTCCACGATTTCGTGAATCTTCTTCACAAAGGTACAGGTCGTGTCCACGATGTCCGCTGTTCCTGCATTCAGCTCTTCCCAGGTTTTCCTGCTGACGCCGTGGGAGCGGATGACAATCGTGCCCCCCTGCTGTGCTCCGGCCTCCTCGGCGGAATGCAGGATTCCAACCTCTCTTTTCTTCAGCTCCTCCACCACAGTCTCGTTGTGGATGATCGGGCCGAAGGTATTGATCGGGCCGTTTTTCTCCCCTTTTTCCTTTTTCGCAATCTCGCGGTAAACCGCATCCACCGCTTTCTGCACGCCGCAGCAGAAGCCGGCCGTTGCTGCGGTTATCACCTGCGGCCTCCCGAGCTTATCTGCCGCAAGATTCAGGATGACTTCCGCCACCTGATCGACAGTAAGCTCCGAGGAATCCACCAGCACCGCGTCCTGCGCCTGCCGAAGCGGTGAAACCGGGCGTGTCATGTCTCTGTGGTCTCTTTCCGCAATATCCGCCTTGATCTTCTCCAGGTCCAGATCCTCCGCGGTCTTGGATGCTCCCTCGCAAGCGGCTCTCCGGTTCTCGATATAACGGCGTCTCGCGCGCACCTCCACGCTGGCCGTCAGATAAATCTTAACCTGTGCATCCGGCAGCACCACCGTGCCGATGTCCCTGCCGTCCATCACAACGTTCTGATCCGCCGCCAGCTGCTGCTGCAGCTCCACCAGCCGCACGCGCACCTTCGGGACCGCCGAGGAGATGCTGGCCATGGCACTGACCTCCTCTGTCCTCAGGTAGGGATTGACATTCTCCCCCGCCAGCAGGACAACCTGTTCCCCGTTCCGATATGCGATGGAAATCTCTGCCTCCTGACAGAGCTCTCCTGCGCGCTCTGTAAAAGCATCCCTCTGCTGTGCATCGTCCTCCGCAGGTCTGTGCAGTCCTCTCCTTGTAAGATACAGTGCCATTGCACGGTACATGGCGCCGGTATCCACATAGATGAACCCCAGCTGCGCCGCAACCTTTTTCGCGATCGTGCTCTTGCCCGCGCCCGCCGGTCCGTCAATGGCAATGTTGAAGGAATTCTCTCTCATTCTGTTCTGCCGTCCTTTCTGCAGCTGCTGTCCGTACCGGTTCTCACGCCGGCGTCCCTGCCGCGCTTGCTCCCGCCAGATGTCCGGTGGACCAGGCAATCTGCAGGTTGAAGCCGCCGGTGTAGGCGTCCACATCCAGAACCTCTCCTGCAAAATACAGTCTCCGCACCTTTCTGGACTCCATGGTGGAGGGGTTCACCTCTCCGACACAGACACCGCCCCGCGTGACAATCGCCTCCTGAAAGCCCCGTGTTCCCGTGAGCACCAGGGGCACATTCTTGAGCAGCTCCGCCAGCTCCCGCCGTTCTCCGGCGCCGAAGGTACGGATCGCCCGTCTTTCCGCGCTCTCTGCTCCCGGCTGCTCTCTCCCTGCCGCATACAGCCCTGCCACTTCCTCTGCCAGGCGTTCGGGCAGCAGCGCTTTCAGAACATTCCGCAGCTCCCTTTTGGGGGAGAGCTCCGCCTCCCGGCGCAGCCTGTTCTCCAGCTCCTCCAAAGAGAGTGCCGGCTTTAAGTCCAGCCGGAGCAGATATTCGGTTCCACTCTGTGCAAAATCCGTGTGGCAGGAGGCGGAGAGAATGAGCGGTCCGCTGAGTCCGAAATGCGTAAAGAGCAACTCACCGAACCCTTCGTACACGGGGCGCTCCCGCTTTCTCCTCTTCGTTCCGGGGAGTGTTCCCCCGCGGTCTCCGGGTGCATCGACGGCTGAGGTGCCCTGTCCGCCTTGTCCTTCTCCCGAAGCCTCCGGCTGCCGCCGGTAAACCGTGACGGCAACATTTTTCAGTGCAAGTCCCTGGAGGCGCAGCGGCCAGGTCTCCCGAACCGTCAGGGGGACCAGCGAGGGCTCCGGCTCCTTCACGGCAATGCCGAGCCTCTCCGCAAAGCGATATCCGTCTCCCGTAGATCCCGTAGACGGATAGCTCTGTCCGCCGGTGGCAACAATCACCGCATCCGCTGCCAGCTTCTGTCCGTCCGCCAGCACAACACCGCAGGCCTCCCCCTCCGCAGTGGTGAGGATGTCCGCCGCATCGGCATGAAAACGGATGCTCCCGCCTTTTCTCCTTATATGGCGCACCAGAGCGTCCGTGACATCAAAGGCGTGATCCGAGGCCGGAAAAAGCCTCTTGCCTCTTTCCTCCTTTACCGGGCAGCCGTTGCTCTGCAGGAATTCCGTCATGGCATCGCCGTCAAAGCTGTACAGCGCACTGTATAAGAATTTCGGATTGCGGAGGACCTGGGTCAGAAACTCCTCGTTCCCGCATGCGTTCGAATAATTGCAGCGTCCCTTTCCGGTAATATAGATCTTCTTGCCGGCCTTTTCGTTGTGCTCCAGAACCGTGACCCCTGCACCGGCATCCGCCGCAGCGCAGGCCGCCATGAGTCCCGCGGCTCCGGCACCTATGACAATGATTTTCTTCATTCTGTTCTGCTTCTCTGTGTCGCCTTCCGTCCTCAATATCCCGACCGCGCACTGATTTCACTGCTGATGCTCTGTACCGTCTGTGACACCTCGTAGCTCGCGTCATCGAACAGGTACTGATGCAGCCAGGTCACGTTGTCCGTCAGGTGGATGGGTATGACACAGGACTGGTCTCCGATATATCCCACCGTCCGGTACTGCTCATTCGGGAAACCGCTCGTATCCGCAATGTTCATCCGCAGCGCCTTCAGGACAAGGGCGGATATTTCCGCCGCATTCAGGGAGGTTCTCACCTCACTGGCCAGACTGTCCGCTGCCTTGAGCATGGCGACCGGGCCTGCGCTCTTCAGTTTGGCAAAGGTCTTGGAAAGGACCTCCTTCTGCCGTTCCGTTCTCTTGAAATCGCCGCCGTCCGTGTAGCGGATCCGGCAATAGGCCGTTGCCTGCAGTCCGTTCAGCGTCTGCAGACCGGTCGAGGTCAGCGGCACATATTCCTTTCCCAGCTCCGTCGCCATGGTGGACTGATAGTTGTTCAGATGGTCAATCTCGTCCTGCTGCACATCAATTTCGATGCCGCCCACCGCATCGATCATGTCCGCCACGCCGCCGAAGCCGATGGTGGCATAATCCGTGATGTTCAGATCCAGATTGGTGTTCAGCATGGTGATGGCCTGTTCCGGGCCGCCGTAGGCATAGGCGGCGTTCGCCTTCTGGTAATTGCCGTTTCCGATGTCCAGATAGGTGTCCCGGTACACCGAGACCAGCTTCACGTCCCCTGTCCGGTCATTGATGGAGGCTATGATCATGACGTCCGTCCGATTGTTCCCCGACTCAAGGCTCTGCTCCGTGGAGTCCAGGCCGAACAGGGCAATGTTCGTATACCCTGCCATGGCACCGGTCTCCTGGCTCTTCTGCACCTCCTCGCTGATCAGATCCTTGATGTCCGAGGTGCTCACCCCCTCCATGATCCCGTTCATTCTGGCGGCAACATACAGGAGCGGCAGGACGATCAGGAGCAGCAGCAGGAGACACAGGAACCGCCGCAGCGGATGGCGCTTCCGCTTTTTCTGCTCCTGTCCCGCATCCTTTCGTCCGGAGCGGTCCCTGGCCTCCTTATAGGCGAGGAATTCCTCATACTCCTTCTGCTCCTTCCTCGAAAGTGCGGGACGCGCCGTCTCCCGTCGGTCTCCGGATGTTCGCCTGTCCTTCCTCCGTCCGGTGCGGTCCTCCTCGTCGTCGAGCTCGTATTCCTCATACAAAAGATCGTCATCCTCGCCGTATCTCGTTTTCCTCTCCTCCCGTTCTGCCGCGTGCCTCTGCAGGCCGGCCATCTCCGGCCGTTTCCTCTCCTGCGTTTTGCCGTCCGTGCGGTTCTGCTCCGTCCGTCTGCGTCCTCCGGCTCTCGTCCGCCCGGAACCCGAAGAGGTTCCCGGTCTCGCCGAACCCTCCGCAGACGAATTCGAGGCCTTTTGATTCGAATGATATGCATCCGCCAGCCCGGGCTGTTCCAGGATCGTCTGCCTTTGGATCGCGTCCTCCAGATCAAGATCCTCAAGATCCCATTCCTCCAGGTTCAGCTCATCGGTTTCTCCCGCGCTCTCCTGCAGGGCCGTCTCCGCCCCGCTGCTCCCTGCCGCCGGCGGTTCTCCTCCTGCCGTTTCCATGTCCAGAATGGAATCCGGTGTGAACCTCATTCTGTTCTCGTCTTCCTGTCTGTCCCGTTTCATATTCTGCGTACCCAGTACCTTGTTCTCCCAATCGTGCACATTTTACCGTGCCGCGGACATCCGCATCCCCTGTGAAAGCCCGGTGCCGTCCGTTTTCCATGTTTCCGATGGATTCCGGCAGTCTCTGCCGACAAATGCCGCAAGCGTAGTGTACCACAATCCGCTATAATGTCCTCATGCTGATTTTCTGAACTTTCTCTGAAGCCGTCCTCCGGGTTACTGTACAGACGCCCGCCGGTGACGGGTCCTATGAAAGGAGATTTCTGTCTCACTATGAACGAGTGCACGCATCCACACATCCCCCGTACCGGCCATGACTCCGCCCTGACTCTGCTCCGGGCGATTGCCGCAGTTCTGGTCCTTCTCACCCACGTATCCGCGCAGTGGCTGGATGAAATGATTCCGACCGGAGGTTTTCCGCTTCTCCTCACGCATACCTGCAGCATTCTCTCCTTTGCCGGCATCACCCTGTTCGTCATGATCAGCGGTGCACTGTATCTGTCTCCCTCACACCGGAGCAGGAGCACCTCCCCCTCCTTCATGTGCCGGAGGGCCGCTCACTTTTTCCTCCTGTATTGCCTCTGGAAGGTCTTCTACCTTGCAGAAGACCTGCTGCTCCATCCGGAGCTGCTGTCCGATGCCGGAACCCCTGCCGAAGCGTACAAGGAGCATCTCGTCCTCGCCTTTTTCCGTGTTCATGGAAAATATCATCTCTGGTATCTTCCCATGTTCGTTCTGCTCCTGCTGCTGGTCCCTCTTCTCTACGAGGGGGCCCAGAATCTGCGGGCCTGTGCGGTCTATCTCCTGATCTTTCTGATCACCGCCGTCCTGCTGCCCACCCTGTTCCTCTTCGAATTCCCCTTCAAGTATCTCCTGATGGATTTCCGGAGCCTTTTCGATACGGCACTGTTCGGCGGATACCTGGGATATTTCCTGCTGGGGCATGTGCTCTATGAGGTGCTGCGGGAGAGCAGACGCAGCATGCCAGCCGCACGACTCCTCCTGTGGCTCGCTGCCCTTGCGGGCACCGCCGCCGCAGCCGCCCTCCAGGCCGGACGCTCCGAGGCAGACGGGCTCACCTGCAGCGACTTCTCCACCCCCTTCGTGCTCAGCACCTTCCTGCTGGCAGCGGCCTGCTTCGTCAGTGCCTGTGCCCGCCGGGAGCCTTCGGGCGCCGCTGCAGCGGGACCGCTCCGAAAAGCCGTCTCGTCCCTGTCCGCTGCATCCTTCGGGATTTACCTCCTCCACCCGTTTCTGCTGGATCTGCTCCGGCTCCTGCCTCTTCTGCCGGATCCCGTGACGGGAATTCCTCTGCTGCTGGTCCTTCTCCTCGCGCTGTCCTATGCCCTGTCCCGCCTGATCGGCACAATTCCTCTGCTGCGCCGTCTGATCCGTTAAGGGGCCGGCGTGTCAATTCTGATAATGGATCTGCTGATGCAGGACCAGAGGGAAATGCCGGAGCACCGATCCGTCCAGATCTTCCCGGTGCATGTCTACCGCCGATATCTGATGATTTTCATAAGTATTGTAGTAATAGATCCCCTTTTCCAGATTGCAGCAGGACGTGTAGATCGTGATCTCATAGTGCCCCTCGCGTACCTCACAGCAGCCGCGCTGCTGATCCACGGCTCCGAGGATATGGAAGAACTGGCTGACGCTCTCCTCTTCTCCCTCTCCGGATATGGAATGCGCTCTTACAAAAGCCGCCCGTGCAAAACGCGAAGCGGAGGAAAGATCTCCCGGCAGACCAAGGGCTCCCATACCGCGGCTGTAGGTCTCCAGAGGGATGTCCGGCGTAAAGGTATTGACCGGCTGCTTCTCAGACAAACCCATGTATTGGTTCAGCAGGAAAAGCTGCGTCTCAAAAGGGGGATTATTCGTGAGGACGCCGACCGGATTGTCGTACACGTGGATTCCGTCCGTCATAGATTCCACCACGATGGATCCTGCCGCATCTGATATCATCCAGTGCAGCTGCCCGGGAGGCAGCTGTTCGCTGAACGGAGTATCCGTGATCACCAGCTGCTCCAGAACCATCCTCGCCTCCTGCAGAGACGCACAGGTTCCAAGAATCCAGGGAATGAATTCAAACTGCGCAACGCTTGTTTTGCCTTCGGCGGGCTTTCCGTAGACTGCATTGCCAACGAAATTCAGGCCGGCCATGGCAAGTCCCTTTTCGTTCACGGCATCATAGAACAGCGGATATTCTCCGACAACATAAGCCATCCCCAGCATCGCATAGTGCTCCTGCAGTGCAGGAAGATGCCGCATCGGCAGGGGCTGTCTGCGCGGAAACAGCACGATCTCCTCCCCATAGGAGAATTCGTAGTCCAGGGTTCGCCCGAAATAGGTGTCTTTCGTTCGATATGTTGCTGCTGTGCACATAGGGAAGCTCCTTTGCAATAGTTTTCCAGATGATCGGAACACAAATCATTAAGAAAACGCTGATTCATTGACCATATATCTTTCACCACTGAATTTCGGAGCTTTCATTTTACGTTTATGATATCCCATACTTTTGCTCCTTATCAGCAAAGGGGATGAAGCTGCCCTGCAGCCTCACCCCCTGCTTTTTGAAAAAATCAAGCTGATCGTGTTTACCCTTTCAGGGGCACCGGACGGTTAAATTGATTTTCTCCATTGGCAATTCTATTTTTGTACATGGTGACCTGTATAACGACGTTTTCTTCCGTAAATGCAAACACCTGTAAATGCCGCAAATGAAATAATCATCAAGGCTAACCAAAAACCAACATTGCTTGCATCACCGGTTTGCGGTACCGAATCAGCTGGTACTGCCGGTTTATCTGATGTGGCAGGCACATCCTGGTTATTCGGTACATTTGGATTATCCGGCGTGGCAGGCGTATCCGGTGTGGCAGGCGTATCCGGCGTGGCAGGCGTATCCGGTGTGGTAGGCGTATCCGGGTTACTCGGTACATTGGGATTATCCGGCGTGTCAGGTGTCGATGGAACCTCATAGGACACAGTAGGCTTTTTGAAGTCTTCCGGAGCACCTTCTTCATGCTTGGAGTCAACTGGGGTCAGTGTAGCTTTATTATTTGTGTATAAGCTATGTCCTGCCGAACCGTCATTCTGTTCTCCGAATTTGTCATACACGCCATAGGTGCCCGGTGTACTCTTCGGATTGACGAGTTTTACCTTGTAAGTAAGTTTTACCGGCT
>CAVKMX010000080.1:0-10625 GCA_963657295.1 Clostridium sp. CAG:302 | reverse complement strand
CCTCGCAAGGCCCCCGGACTGGACATTCTCCGCCACCCTGTCGCCTGGCGGGCGAATAAACTGTAACTTCCGGTCTTCTCATCCGGCGCGCCGGCTCCGCACGGGCATTCCCGTCCTGCAGTCCCTCAGCATATTCTCGGCAGTCCCTCGCCCGCCAGGGGGCCGACGGCTCTTTGTCCGCCCACACCGGTACGGATCAGGACGATGGGCCGCTCCCCCTCCTCCGTCCGGCATGCCCTTACGGCTCCGATGACCGCCGCATGCTCGCCGTAGCGGCTGCTCCGGATGATCTCCAGCGCCCCCGGAGCATCTTTCTCCGGGACAAAGCACACCATTTTGCCTTCATTGCCCATGTACAGCGGGTCCAGCCCCAGGATTCCGCAGAACGCCCGGACCTCCTGCGTAACCGGCAGGGCCTTCTCCTCGAGCTCAATGATCTTTCCGGACGCCCCGGCGAATTCATTGAGAACGGTTGCCAGTCCGCCTCTTGTCACATCGCGCATTTCATGCACCGGAAGGTCTGCCGCGAACAGAGCCCGCACCATTTCTCCCAGCGGGGCATTGTCGCTCCGTATGGAATTCTCCAGCTGCATGCGCTTCCCCAGAATGGCCGCGTGGTGCTCGCCCAGGAAGCCGGAGACGATGACGGCATCTCCCGCTGCAATGCCGGCAGGTGAAAGTGCCTCCCGTCCCGTCGGCAGGAAGCCGACACCGGCCGTATTGATGATCACTCCGCCGTTTTCTCCCGAGTGATTCTCCACCACCTTGGTGTCCCCTGCCGCGATGACAACGCCGGCCTCCCTTGCGGTCTCTGCCATCGAATGCACGATGTGCCGCAGCTGTTCGACCGGCAGTCCCTCCTCCAGGATGAAGCCGCAGGTCAGATAGGCCGGCTCCGCGCCGCTCATCAGAAGGTCATTGACGGTCCCGCAGACGCAGAGCCGTCCGATGTCGCCCCCCGGGAATTCCACCGGCGTCACCACGAACGAATCTGTGGTCAGCGCCAGCTTTCTGCCGTTTTCTCCCGGCAGTACGGTGGAGTCCTCCATCTGCTGCAGATACGGATTATGGAATTCCGCCGCGAAAATCTGTTCAATCAGCCGGCCGGTTTCCTCTCCGCCGCTGCCGTGTGCCATTACAATGCGTTCCATGGTTGACTGCCTCCTGCTGCTCCTGCTCCGTTCTCCCGGCTGCATTCCCTTATCACCGGCTGTCCCTATGACGCGTCCTTACGGCGCAGACCTGCGGCATAGCAGCTGCGGCAGGTACCCTCCTGCGACACCATGCAGGAGCCCCGGGGCGAGGCCGGCGTGCAGGCTATCCCGAACAAAGGACATTCTGCAGGTGAGATGCGGCCTGTGAGAACCTCCGGGCACCGGCAGCCGTTTCCGATGCAGTCCTCCGTCAGGGCCGCGGAGCCCGCATCCAGATCCGCGTACTCCTCCCGGAGATACAGTCCGGAATTCTCCAGCAGCCCCAGTCCCCGCCATGCCCCCGCTCCCGGCGCGAACACCTCCGACATCGCCTCTTTCGCCGCGGGATTCCCCTCCTCCCGCACCGCCTGCGGGTAGAAATTCCGCACCTCGCCCCGTCCCTGCAGCCTCAGCAGGCCGTACAGGGCTGCCAGGAGCTCCTCCGCCTCAAAGCCGGACACCACAAAGGGCAGGCCAAGCTCTCCGGCCAGCGCGCGGTACTCCCCGCACCCTGTCACGGCGCACACATGCCCAGGCGCGAGAAAGCCCTTCAATTTCCTGCCGCCGTCCTCCCGGCACAGCAGGCGGATCGCCTCCGGCATGGTCTTGAGGGAGGTCAGAAGCCGCACGTTCCGCAGATTCCGCTCCCGCACCTCTCTTACGAGCAGGGCATACACCGGAGCGGTCGTCTCGAACCCGACGGCGGCGAAAATCCAGGTTTGCCCCTCATTCTCCGCCGCCAGCTGCAGCATCTCCATCGGAGAATACAGCATTCGCACCCGGCCGCCCTCCGCCCTGGCATCCGCCAGGCTTCCGTGCGAGCCCTTGACCCGCAGGAGATCCCCAAAGGCGCAGACCACGTTCCCCGGCATCCGCGCCAGCTCGATCAATCGGTCGATGTAGGCCGTCACCGTGACGCAGACCGGGCATCCCGGGCCGGATACCAGATGAATCTTCGGCGAGAGGAGGCTGGGAATTCCGTTCCGCACGATGGCCGCCGTGTGCGTTCCGCACACCTCCATGAAGGTGCACTCCGGTCCGTCATACTGCGCCAGCCTCTCCTTAACGGTCTCCAGATTCATGGTCCGTTCCCTCCAGCTGTGCGATTTCCGAGAAAATCTCCTCCATCGCATCGGCATCCTCCTGCGTCAGCACCTGCAGCACATAGCCGGCGTGCACCAGCACCCGGTCCCCGGTCTGCACCGGGAGAAAGCCAGTCTGCACCTCCAGCTGTGTCCCGCCGAAATCAACCCTCGCACGTTTTCCATTTTCCCCAAGCTCCAGCACCGTTCCGGGAAAAGCCACACACATAGAATTCACCTCTTCCTCATCCCGACTTCCTCATCCAGATGCAATCATTCCGCGCCCGTCCTGATCTTCCCGATTCGTTCCTGCCTCTCACTTCTTCTGCAGCATCCACGCTGCCAGACAGCTCTGGCCCAGTGCAATTCCGCCATCGTTGCCGGGAACCTGCTCATTCACATATACCTGCAGTCCCTTCTGTACCAGGAGCTGCTCCAGAACGCAAAGGAGCAGTCGGTTGGCAAAACACCCGCCGGAGAGGCAGATTTTCTTCTCTCCGATTCTCGCAGAGGCGGCAGCCGCAATCTGCGCCGCCCCGTAGGCCAGCGCCAGATGAAAGAAGAGCGCGCCCTCCTCCGCGGCAGACTGCTGCTCCTGCATCCGGAGCAGACCGCCGATCAGGGCCTCCTGGCGCAGGAGCAGCCTTCCGTCCGCCGCAGGCTCCGTCAGATTCCGGAAGAACCGAAGGCACCCGGCCAGCGCGGCCCGGAATTTCCTGCTGCTGCAGTCCACGCTTCTCTCTCCCCAGGCCCGCCAGGCGGCATTTTCCAGGAGAATCGCACATTCTCCCTCATAACGGTTCTCCTGGCACAGCCCCAGAAGGGAGGCAGCGGCATCAAAGAGCCTCCCCGTGCTCGAGCTCGGAATTCCGTTCCGTTCGTCCCGGAGGAACTGTACCAGCAGCGGGTTGTGCTCTCTTTGCTTCCATGCCGCATCCGCCTCCGGCACCTTGTCCCGCATCGCGAACAGATAACATTCTGCCGCCAGATCCGCGCGGATGCTGACGGCATCGCCTCCCGCCAGCCGGCAGGCCGAGAGATTGCCGAGCCGCAGAAAGCTGTCCTCATACAGATAGAGGAATTCCCCTCCCCACAGCCCTCCGTCGGTTCCATACCCCGTCCCGTCGAGCACGATGCCGATGCAGCTCCTGAATCCGTATTCCGCCATGACGGAGGCGGCATGTGCCTGATGGTGCTGCACCTGCAGAAGGGGAACGCGGTGCTCCCTGGCGTATTCCTTCGCCAGCCTCACGGAATGGTAGCCGGGGTGCAGGTCGCAGACCACGCAGTCCGGCTGCGCCTGCAGCACGCGTTCCATGTCCTTCTCCAGCTGGCGGTAATTGCGCAGCACCGCATAATTTTCCAGATCTCCCAGGTATTGCGACAGGATCACGCGGTCTCCCCGGCCGATGGCAAAAGCCGCCTTCAGATCTGCGCCCGCTGCCAGGATGGTCCGGCTGCTCCCCTTTGTCCGCAGGAAAACAGGCAGGGGAACGTACCCCCTGCTCCTGCGGATCAGCTGCACATGCCGGCCGCTGACGGCCGCGACCGAATCATCCAGCGGGCGCAGAATCTCCCGGTCGTGGAGATATACGCCGTCCGGCCGCTCTTCTCCCGCAAAGGTCAGGCTCTGATCCCGCTCCGCAGCGCTCCGGTCCCGGAACGGAATGGGCTCTCCGCCGCGGTTGGCGCTGGTGACCACCAGAGGGCCCAGCTCGTCCGCCAGCAGCTGCAGGACGCCGAAGGACGGCAGCATCGCTCCCAGATAACGGCTCCTGCCGCAGACATTCTCCGCCAGCTTCACAGGCCCGCTTCCGCCGTCCAGCCGTCGATGCAGCAGGACAATCGGCCGAGCTGAGGATTCCAGCAGTGCCGTCTCCTCCTCCGATGCCTCGGCATACTGCAGGATCATGGAGATCGACGGGAACAGCACCGCAAAGGGCTTCTCCTCCCTGTCCTTCATTCTGCGAAGCCGTTCCACGCTTTCCTTCCCGGAGGCCAGACACAGGAGCTGGTAGCCGCCCACTCCCTTCAGTGCCAGAATTCCGCCCTGCCGCAGGATCTGCACCGCCTGTCCGAAGCCCCCCTCCCCATATTGCCTGACGGTGCCTTCGCAGTACATCTGCGGGCCGCAGTCATGGCAGGAAATGGTCTGGGCATGGCGGCGTCTCCCGCCCCTCGTCCGATATTCGCGGCTGCAGACCGTGCAAAGCGGGAATTTCTTCATCGCGGTATTCCCGCGATCGTAGGGGAGCTTTTCCAGAATGCTCCATCTCGGGCCGCAGGCGGTGCAGCTGATCAGGCCGTAGTGATACCGGCGATCCTGCCGGCTGCGCATTTCCTCAAGGCACGCCGGACAGATTCCAAGATCCGGCGGGAACGCCGGCAGCTCACCCGGTCCCTTTTCCCGGCTCTCCAGAATCCGGAAGCCGTCCTCCGGCTCTCCGCTGCCCAGGATTTCCTCCTCCACCGATACCACACAGCTGCCGGCAGGCGCTTCTCTCTGCAGCCGGTCCTCCAGCACATCCAGCTCTGCTCTGGTGCCGGACACCTCCAGCGTCACGATGCCGCCTTCGTTGCAGACGAAGCCGGACAATTTCATTTCTTCCGCGATTCCCGCAGCAAAAGGGCGGTACCCGATTCCCTGTACCGCCCCCTTTACCGTGATCCTAGCCCGCATTCGATTCATCCGTCTTCGGCGCCTCTTTCCCCGCCGATGCCTCAGCTGCCCTGGTTGCAGCCTTTGCTGCGGCCGCTGCCTTCGCCGCGGCAACCTTCTCTGCCATCGCCTTTTGCTTCTGAACTTCCTTCGCAATCTGCTCCTCGGAATAGCGATGCGTGATCGTGGTTTTCTCTGTTCCCGGCTCGGTGTATCCCGGATGCATGGACAGACACTTCACCGGACAGACCTCCACGCAGTTGCTGCACTGCACGCAGGAGAAGGGGTGGAGCGTCCAGGTGTAATCCTTTTTCGACACCTCAATCGCATCGGAGGGACATCCCCGCATGCACATGCCGCACAGAATGCACCGGGAGATGTCATTCTCGATGTGCCCGCGGTACCGCTCCTGGTACGTCCGCTCCTCTGCCGGATACGCCACGGTGGAGGGCTTGCGGAACAGATTCTTCAGTTCATAGAACAGATAGGACAAAAATGCCATCATAAGACTCGCCCCCCCTTATCGCTCCGTGCAGGAAATGCAGGGATCAATGGTCAGGATCATCATGGCTACATCGGCCAGCTCAGCTCCGCGGATCGTTTCGATCAGACCCGGAATGTTCGCAAAGGTAGGCGTCCGGTTCCGGTATCTTGTCAGGAATCTGCTGCCGTTGGCCTTGACATAGTAAATGGCCTCCCCTCTCGGCTGCTCAATTCTCGCCATGAACTCTCCGTCCGGATTCCCCTTCACCGGAACCTCAATGGGTCCCTCCGGCATCCCGGCAATGGCCTGCCGGATCAGATCCATGGACTGATACAGCTCCCCGATGCGCACCTTGCAGCGGGCATAGCAGTCCCCCTCCGTTGCAATGACCGGTTCGAACCGCAGCTCTCCGTAGGCCTCATATCCCTGCAGCCGCAGATCCCTTGCAACACCGGAGGCCCGCAGGAAGGGGCCGCAGCACCCCAGCTCCTCTGCGCGCTCCGGCGAGAGCTTTCCCACACCGACCATGCGGGAAAGGACATCTTTGTTTCCGAGGAAGGTATCCGTCACCACCCTGCACTCCTTCTCCAGCCAGTCCACCGTGTGCAGAATGGTTTCCAACATCTGCGGAGTCACATCCTTTTTCAGACCGCCCACCTTGTTCACGGAGAAAATCACTCGTCCGCCGGTGGTCATTTCCAGAAGATCCAGAACGCTCTCCCGCAGTCTCCAGCAGTCCATGAAGAGACTCTCAAAGCCGAAGGCATCCGCCAGCAGCCCCAGCCACATCAGATGGTTGTGGAGTCTGGACAGCTCCGCCCACATGGTGCGCAGATATCTGGTCCTCGGCGTTGTCTCCAGCTGCATGATGTGCTCCACGGCCTCCACGTAGCCGAGGCTGTGTCCGAAGGAGCAGATGCCGCAGGTCCGTTCCGCCACCAGAACGAACTCCTTGAAATCCCGCTTCTCCACCAGCTTCTCCAGTCCGCGGTGAATAAAGCCGATGGACGGCATGGCGTCCATCACCTTCTCGTCCTGCAGCACCAGATCCAGGTGAATCGGCTCCGGCAGCACCGGATGCTGCGGACCGAACGGAACGATGCTGATTTTCTTAATTGAATTATCTGCCATGGCAGCTCCTTATCGAAACGGCGTGGGAATCACGGTGCGGAACAGCTTTCCGTTGAAATCGTAATTCATCATATCAATCTCAATCCCGTACAGATCGTGAATCTCATTCTCGTACAGATATGCAACCTCATAGATGCTGGTGATGCTGGATATGCGGTCATTGCCGTGCACCGTCAGCCGAAGGCTGCGGATGTCATAATTCAGGCCGAAGGTGTAGAGAATTTCGTAGGTATCCTCTCCCACCTTGGTCGCACAGATCTGAATCAGCCGCCACTCATCGTGCCGGATTCGGGTCACCGCATCCAGAAGCTCTCTGCGCTCCAGGTTCTCTATGGGCATGGCCGGGGTTCCCGCCGCCTCTGTGGTCTCCATTGCCGAAACCGCCGGAGCAGGCTTCTTCGTGGATGCCACCTCTGCCAATGTCTTGCCGGCTGCCGCCAGCTTTTCATTCATGTCTGCCATGCAGCTCTTCCTCCTGTCTGCGGCGCATGCTCGCTCTTGCCTCATCCGAGGCCTTGATCTGGGCCGCAATCTTCTGCTCCTGCCGGATTCCTGCCTCGCTCCTGCTGCATTCGTTGTTGTCCAGCGACCAGTCCGTCTGCTCTGCAGGCAGCCCCTGCCTCATGCGCTCTCTCTTCGCATCCAGGATGGCCAGTGCCTTCACCACCCCGTCAATGATGGATTCCGGCCTTGCAGCACACCCTGGGACATACACATCCACCGGGATCACCTTGTCGACGCCGCCCATGATGTTGTAGCAGTCCTTGAAGACGCCGCCGTCGCAGGCGCAGATTCCGACCGCCACGACGACCTTCGGGTCCGGCATCTGCGAATACAGCTGCTGCACCACCATGCGGTTCTGGAAATTCACCCCGCCGGTGATCAGGAATACCTCCGCATGCTTCGGATCCCCCGTGTTGATGATGCCGAAGCGCTCCAGGTCATAGCGGGGCGTGGTGGCCGCCAGGACCTCAATATCACATCCGTTGCAGCTGGATCCGTCGTAATGCAGGACCCAGGGGGATTTGGAAATTTTCATTCTGAATACACCGTCCTTCTATGCCGCAGCCTGCGGCTGCAGGCTGTTTTCCCGACTATACATTTATGAGCAGCATCAAAAGGAGCATGTTGCCCCCGCCGGCCACCAGGGTCGTCATCCATGTAACCGCCAGCATTCTCTCCCAGCGAACCCTGGGAAAAACATTGTCGCACAGCGTCATCATGAACAGAACAATCAGTGCGGCCGCCAGCGCAGGAAGAATGGAAATCGGATTGCTGCACAGAAAGAACAGCCCGATCAGCGTTGCCATCAGGAACAGCTCGTACCACTCGGACAGTTCTACGATTCCCAGAACCTTTCCCGAAATGTCCGTCGTCACGCCCTTCACCATCTCCTGGTGCGCGTGATGCGACGTGCTCACATCAAAGGGAGACTTGCGCAGCTCGATGGGCAGTACCACCAGAAAGGCCAGGAAAATTCCCGGTGTCTTCACAATGGCCGGCAGCTGCTGCCCCACAATGTCCGACACCATAAAGCTCCCGCTTGAAAGATACAGCCCGATGCAGATCAGCAGCAGAACGGGCTCCGCACAGGCCATCTGCAGCATCTCGCGCTGTGCGCTCAGGTTGGAATACGGTGCGCTCGCCGAAAAGGCCGCAATGCACAGCAGCATCTCCGCCAGCGTCAGTGAGAAGATCGCCAGCAGAATGTCCTGCCCTGCGTAAATGATGGCGATCGCCATCATCAGGAACAGCAGGTGCCCGATGACCAGAAAGTGCTGCAGTCCGTTGACGATGTATGCTTTTTTCTGGAAGAATTTGCTCAGATCATAGAACGGCTGCAGAACCGGCGGTCCCTGTCTCCTCTGCATCCTCGCGGAAAAGAACCGGTCTGTCCCGGAGAGAAAGCCCCCGACCACCGGTGCCGCCAGCAGCATCACCGCCACAAAAAGCACCATTTTCAGGATATATGCTGCCATTACAACGCACCTCCTATGATGATCACCATGAACGTACCCAGGAGCGCTGCAGAGATCATAAGACACGGCTTCATGATCTTGAGCTCGCCGATGACGTCGATCATGTACCAGTTGGACATGTACACGCTCTGCACATCTCCGAAGGAATTCAGGAAATGCCTGTCATCCGCCGCGTTGACGCCGGACATATAGGATCTGGTGTTGTGCTCCGTGATGCCGCCGCGGTGTCTGGAAATGAACACGCCTGCGATGGGCAGCGAGATCACCAGTGCGAACATGAACAGCATGACCACGATGTCCGAGTCGCCGATGACCGGGGCCACATCCGTCAGGAACATCTGATTCAGCACCGGCTGCAGGATATACTTGGAAATCAGCGGAAAGAGGAAGCACATGGCGACCACGAGGGAGGCCAGCGGCACGATGGAGAACCACTCTCCCCGGTGGGTCGTATCCTTCAGCGCCTGGGACTTGTGAATGACCGCGAGGAGCTTGCCCAGCCACTTTCCCCAGTAGAAGGAGGTGCTGGAGGTACCGAAAATCAGGAACAGCACCAGCCACACGCTGTTGGAATCAATGTAGGATTTCAGAGCCGCCCATTTGGCGATCAGCATGCCGAAGGGAGCCAGATACATGCCGCAGATGCCGATGATCATCACAATGGCAAGGCGCGGCAGCTTGATGATCAGTCCGTGCATGTCCTCGATGTTCCTCGAGCCCGTGACATTCTCTACCGCACCGACGCACAGGAACATCAGGGATTTCGACACACCGTGGAACAGGACCAGCATCACGGCCGCCCAGACGGATTCCGGATGTCCGACCCCCGCACAGGCCACAATCAGCCCCAGATTGGAGATGGTGGAGTGCGCCAGCACTCTCTTGCCGTCCGACGTGGCAATGGCCATAAGAGACGCCGCGAAAAAGGTAAAGCCGCCGATCAGCGTGACCAGCACGCCGGTAAGCGTCCCCTCCAGCATCGGTGCAATGCGGATCAGCAGATAAACGCCGGCCTTCACCATGGTCGCCGAATGCAGCAGTGCTGAGGTGGGAGTCGGTGCCACCATGGCACCCAGAAGCCACCCGCAGAACGGGAACTGCGCACTCTTTGTCATCGCCGCAAAGGACAGCATCACCAAAACGATCATCACGCCGGGACAGGCCGCCTTATCCACCGTCAGAAGCTGTGAAAGATTCGTAATGCCCAGCGCCAGCGCCGAATACAGGATGGCTGCCATGAAGCCGCACCCGCCCAGCAGATTCATCCACAGTGCCTTGAACGAATTGCGGATGGCCTCCTCCTGTTTGTTGTACCCGATGAGCAGGAAGGAACAGACCGAGGTGATCTCCCAGAAGAAGTACATCCATGCCATGCTGTCGGAGAACAGCAGGCCAAACATGGCCCCCATGAAGACAAAGAGCATGGCGAGGAACCAGTTGGAGCGCTCCGGATAATCCCGGTGGTGCTGGTGATAGTCCTTAATGTATCCCACGGCGTAATTGCAGATCAGACATCCGACCACGCCCACCATCAGGCACATGATGACCGTCAGATTGTCCACTCGGAAATGTGCTGCTCCCTCCGGCATCTTCCCGGACAGATCCAGCCACAGCATCGGAATCGTGCCGATCCACGACAGAAGCGCCGCGTAAATTCTCTGGCACCGGAAGGCATAGAAGGTGACGATGCCCATCAGGAGGATCTCGCCTGCCATAACCGCCCTGTCCAGTCCCGGCACCTCGTACAGATACTCATACTGCTCCCGTCCGCCCAGAACCGCCACCGTAAGATAGATGACTGCCGCCGTGATGCAGAGCGCCGCCGCACGCACCAGATATTTGCGCGCCGCATACACCTTCTCACCGTTTCCCATGAGGAACAGCAGCAGAGCCACCGCAAAAGGAAAAAAGATCAGAAACTGTAATATGAACAACTTGCCCCCTCCTGTCAGAAAATTAACCCATTGCCCATCTATTATAATCCTATTTGGACGGCAGACAAGAGACGCTGTCGGCTAAGATCAGGCAACAAAACTCTGCCGGTTACTGTACAGACGCCCGCCGGTGACGGGTCCTGGCGGAGCTGTCCGTCCTGGG
>CAVKMX010000079.1:0-10647 GCA_963657295.1 Clostridium sp. CAG:302 | reverse complement strand
AGATGGGCTTCCGCAGGGATGTGATCGAGCTTGTCCGGGAGCTGAATGTCCCCATTGTCCGGTATCCGGGCGGGAACTATGTTTCCAATTTCTGTTGGGAGGATTCGGTGGGACCGCTGGCGGAGCGGAAGGCGAGGCTCGATCTGGCCTGGCGAACCTACGAGCCGAATACCATCGGCATCAACGAATTTTCGAAATGGGCGAATAAGGCAGGCACGGACATCATGATGGCCGTGAATCTCGGCACAAGAGGAACGGCCGATGCGCTGAATCTGCTGGAGTATTGCAATCTTGACACCCGTTCCTTCTATGCGGATCTCCGCAGATCCCATGGGGATGCCGATCCCTACGGCATCCGGCTCTGGTGCATGGGAAATGAGATGGACGGCCCCTGGCAGATGGGACATAAGGAGGCAAAGGAGTACGGGCATCTGGCGGCAGAAACCTCCAAGGCCATGAAGGCCATGGATCATTCCATTGAAACCGTGGTCTGCGGCTCCTCGAATGTGGGAATGCCCACCTTCGGCAAGTGGGAGGCCGCTGTTCTTGAGGAAGCCTATGACTATGTGGACTATGTGTCCCTGCACCAATATTGGGGGAATCCGGATGGCGATACCGCAGAGTTTCTCGCCAAATCCGATGATCTCGATTATTTCCTGAAATCCGTGATCGCCGCCTGTGATTATGTAAAGGCAGTAAAGCACGGCAGGAAGGACATCCAGCTGTCCTTTGATGAGTGGAATGTGTGGTACCACTCGGTATCACAGGACAATGAGGATATGGAGAGTCTTCCGTGGAGATCGCATCCGCATCTTCTGGAGGACATCTACAACTATGAGGATGCCCTTGTTGATGCCCTTGCCCTGATCAAGTTCCTGCAGCACGCGGACAGGGTGAAGATTGCCTGTCTGGCGCAGCTGGTAAATGTCATCGCACCCATTATGACCGAGGACAACGGTCCCGCCTGGAGACAGACCATTTTCTATCCCTTCTATCTGGTGTCCAGATACGGCAGAGGCACGGCGCTTCGTCCGGTCATGCGCGGCGGCGATCACGCAACGAGCGGGCACGATCACGTTACGGATGTCGAAGCGGTTTCGGTCTATCAGGAGGAAAGCGGACAGCTTGCCATCTTCGCGGTCAACCGGAACACGACGGAGAGCGTGGAGTTCGAGGTGGATCTGCGCGGGTTTGACGGCTGCCGTCCTGCAGAATTCTGGGCTTTGGAGAATGCGGACATGAAGGCGGTCAATTCCCCGGATCACGAGGCGGTCAGGCCGATCCTGCGAACGGATTACCGATGGGACAACGGCATTCTGAATGCCGTGCTGAAGCCTGCGAGCTTTGTCACCATTGTCATGGATAACCAGAAAGGGGTATGAGGCAATGACGAAGATATTCATTAATGAGAACAGGAAAAAGGGGCACATCAACCCCGAGATTCAGGGACAGTTTTCCGAGCATCTGGGCCGCGGCATCTATGAGGGACTTTTCGTCCGTCCGGACTCCGGCATCGCAAATGTCAACGGCATGCGCACGGATGTCGTTGAGGCATTGAAGGAGATGAAGGTGCCGCTGCTGCGCTGGCCGGGCGGCTGCTTTGCGGATGAGTATCATTGGAAGGACGGCATCGGCCCCAGGGAAAGCCGGAAGAAGATGATCAATACGCACTGGGGCGGCGTTCTGGAGGACAACAGCTTCGGCACGCACGAGTTTTTCGAACTGACCAGACAGCTTGGCTGCAAGACCTACATCAACGGCAATCTCGGCTCCGGTACCGTACAGGAAATGTCGGAGTGGATTGAATATATGACCTTTGACGGCGTCTCCCCCATGACGCAGCTGCGCAAGGAGAACGGGCACGAGGAGCCCTGGCGCGTGGATTATTTCGGCATCGGCAATGAGAACTGGGGATGCGGCGGCAGCATGACGCCGGAATACTACGGCAATCTCTACCGGAGATATCAGACCTACTGCCGGCAGTTCCACCCGGACAAGCCGTTTCTGAAGGTCTGCGGCGGGCCCAATGTGGCGGACACCAACTGGACCAGAAAAGTGCTGGAGACCTGCTTTGCACCGCCGGCCGGCGAGGCCTGCCACGGCTTCATGGATCTCATCAGTATTCACTATTACGTGCACCCGGGCGGATGGGAGAACAAGGGCTCCGCAACGGAATTCACGAAGGACATGTTCTACCAGACCATGGAGAAGACGCTGTATACCGAGGATCTTCTCAAACTTCACGGCGACATTCTGGACACCTTCGATCCGGAGAAGAAGATCGGCTTCTCCTTCGACGAATGGGGCGGCTGGTATGAGGTGGAGCCCGGGACCAATCCGGGATTCCTGTACCAGCAGAACACCATGCGGGATGCCCTGATTGCCGGTGTGACCCTGAATATCTTCAACCGGCACTGCGACCGGGTGAAGCTGGCCTGCCTTGCCCAGATGGTCAATGTCATTCAATCCGTCATCCTGACCGACGGCGAGAAGATGATCCTGACGCCGACCTATCATGTGTTCCATATGTACAAGGACCACCAGGACGCCGAGCTCCTGGATTCCATGATCCTCGAAAACGGAGAAACCGGGGACGAGGCACATCCGCTCCCTGCCCTGTCGGAATCCGTATCCGAGAAGGACGGCATCGTCACCGTGACCATTGCCAACATGGATCCGGACAGGAGCTATCCTCTTACGGTGGAATTCGCGGGCAGAAGGCCTGCCGCCGTCACGGGACGCGTTGTTGCAGAGGAGATGCATGCGCACAACACCTTTGAGGAGCCCCTTACTGTAACCGAAAAGGATCTGACCGGCATTGCCCTCACAGACAGAGGCTGCACGCTTACCGCGCCGCCCTGCTCGGTTGTGAAGCTTCGCATACAGTGAAGCCTGCCGTCTGCAGAAAGAATCCGGGCCGAAGGGCCCGGATTTTTCTATAGCTGCGACGCATACGGTACCGACCGGGCAAGGTGCAAAGCCGCAGGAGGAAGAGGAGGTCAGAATGAGGGAGCATTGCATCCGCTGCCTGCTGGAGGACATTGATCCGCAGAAATATGAGCAGGACATCAAAAAACTTTTGGACCGCATGGACCGCAGTGAGAAGGTCCCGGAGGAGGAATATCACCGGAGACTGGAGATCTGCAGGAGGTGCGATTATCTCTCAAAGGGGACCTGCAATGCCTGCGGCTGCTACGTGGAGCTCCGGGCTGCGGTGAAGAAGGGCCGCTGTCCGTACAAGAAATGGCAGATCCGCTGAAAATCATGTTGACAAGCCATCGGGCGGTGTAGTATTGTAACTCCAGCACAAAACCTAGTATTCAAATAGGAATGGACGAGAACATGAGCATCCGAATGATGGATCTGGATCGATGGAATTATCGCTTTGGGCGAATGTGTCGGCAGCAAAGGATGAAATGAGACAGAAGAACCGATAACCGGCACAACACATTCCAAGGGAGATCATACCATGAGTCAGCACGAATTTAAGTTTGAAACCAAGCAGCTTCACGTAGGACAGGAGCAGGCCGATCCGGCAACCGATTCCAGAGCGGTCCCGATTTATCAGACAACCTCCTATGTGTTCCACAATGCTCAGCATGCAGCGGATCGTTTCGCTCTCCGTGATGCCGGCAACATTTACGGGCGCCTGACGAACTCCACGCAGAGCGTACTGGAGGAGCGCATTACGGCATTGGAGGGCGGTGTCGGCGGACTCGCGCTGGCTTCCGGTGCAGCGGCCGTCACCTATGCCATCACCGCACTGGCACATGCCGGTCAGAATGTTGTTGCACAGACCACCATTTACGGCGGTTCCTACAATCTGCTCCGGCACACCCTGCCGAATTACGGTGTGACAGCCAAGTTTGTGAACACCCGGAACCTCGAAGAGGTAGAGGCCGCCATCGATGAGAATACCCGCGCGGTATACATTGAGACGCTGACCAATCCCAATGCGGACATCCCGGATATTGAAGCCATCGCCGGAATCGCGCACCGCCACGGTCTGCCGCTTGTCATCGACAATACCTTCGGCACGCCCTTCCTGATCCGCCCCATTGAATACGGCGCGGATATCGTGATCCATTCCGCAACGAAATTCATCGGCGGCCACGGCACAACCCTCGGCGGCATCATTGTCGACGGCGGCACCTTTGACTGGGCTTCGAGCAGTCTGTTCCCGCAGTTTACCGAGCCGAATGAATCCTATCACGGCGTGTCCTTTGTACAGGCTGCAGGAAAGGCGGCTTATGTGACCTACATCCGTGCGATCATTCTCCGTGATGAGGGAGCCGCCATTTCTCCCTTCAATGCATTTCTCCTGCTCCAGGGAACTGAAACGCTCTCCCTGCGTCTGGAACGGCATTGGGAGAATACCGAAAAGGTTCTCGAGTACCTCACGGCCAGCCCCTATGTGAAGAGCGTGAACCATCCGGCTCTTGCGGACCATCCGGATCATGCCCTGTTCGAGAAATATTTCCCGAACGGCGGAGGCTCCATCTTCACATTTGACATCAAGGGCGGACAGAAGGAGGCCTTTGCCTTCATCGACCATCTGCAGATTTTCTCTCTGCTGGCCAATGTGGCCGATGTGAAGTCGCTGGTGGTCCACCCTCTGACGACAACACATGCGGAATTGTCGGAAGAGGAGGCTGCGGAGCAGAACATTCTGCCCTCCACCATTCGCCTCTCCATCGGCACGGAGAACATTGACGACATCCTCTGGGATCTGGATCAGGCTCTGAAGGCAGCCTTTGAGGCATAAAACTGCATCATTGAACAGACAGAAACAGCCGGGGGATCTCTCCATTCAGGAGAGATCCCCCGGCTTATTGTGTGGTGCGCAGATGATGCTGTACCTGCCTGCTTCAGCTCTGCCGCAGACGATTCAGGTCATCAAAAAAGGACGGATAGCTGATGTTCACACAGCCGGCATCGTCCAGCGTGGTTTCTCCCTCTGCAATGAGGGAGGCCACGGCAAACGACATGGCGATGCGGTGATCCCGGAAGGTTCGGATCCTCGCCCCGTGCAGGGGAGCTCCGCCCTCGATGATCATGCCGTCCGGCTCCGCCGCAACGCGGCAGCCCATGGCCTGAAGTCCCTCTGTCACAGCCGCAATGCGGTCGGATTCCTTGACCTTGAGCTCGGCGGCATCCCGGATCACGGTGGTTCCTTCCGCAGCGGCAGCCATAACGGCGATCACGGGCAGTTCATCGATGAGCGCGGGAATCAAGGCTCCCTCTATCGTTGTTCCGTGAAGCGAGGAGCTGCGGATCAGAAGATCGGCAGCCGGCTCCGCCGCATGGCTTTCGTTCAGAACGGTGATGTCTGCGCCCATGGCCCTCGCAGCCCGGAGAATACCGTCCCGCGTTTCGTTCATGCCGACATTCCGGATGAGAATTTCCGAGCCGGGCACGAGACTGGCGGCCGCAATGAAATACGCAGCGGAAGAGATGTCGCCGGGGACAGCGATCTGTCCGGGCGAGAACAGCTCCTCCGCAGGAGAAACGGATACCTGATGGCCGTCCTCCAGCTGCACGGCGGCAGGGGCGTGGCCGAAGGCCGTCAGCATTCTCTCCGTATGATCCCGTGAAATGACCGGCTCAATGACCGTCGTGGTTCCCTCAGCATAAAGCCCTGCGCAGAAAATGGCGGACTTCACCTGGGCAGATGCGACCCTGGTGCGGTACGTAATGCCGTGCAGCGGTCTTCCGATGATTCGAAGCGGCGCACATCCGTCCTCGTTCATGCTCACGATGTCTGCACCCATTTCCTGCAGCGGTTCCATGACACGCTTCATGGGACGCCTGTTCACGGAAGCGTCTCCGGAAATGTAGCTGGTGAAATGCTGCGGCGCCAGAAGGCCGCTGAGGATGCGCGTGGTGGTGCCGCTGTTCTGCGAATAGAGCGCAACGGGAGAGTGGGAGGGATACAGGCCGTGCAGACCTGTGCCGTGCACAATGAGGCGCCCGGGCTCCGTGAAATCCCGTTCGATGTAAATGCCGAGTCTTGCGAAGCAGTCCATGGTGGCGAGGCAGTCCGCGCTCTCCAGAAAATGAGTGACAACGGTATCGCCCTTGGCCAGCGAGCCGAACATGACGGCGCGGTGCGAGATGGACTTATCTCCCGGGATATCCACCTCTCCCTTTAGGGCGGCTGCCGCAGGAGCTAAGGTCATCGGCTGCGGAAGGGTCTTCTGCTCCGCATCGCAGGGCGCCTGCGCCCCGGTGTCTTTGATCAGGATTTGTCTGTGCATGATTCTCCTCTGTGCTCTGTCTCAATGAAGCGTGTAGTTGCGCGTTGTCAGAATGTCCCTGGCCTCTGTCAGATCTGCCTCGGCATAGAATTCCACGCGCAGCGTTCCCTCCTGGTATTCCCGGTTGTGCGTGATGCCGATGTTCTTGATGTTGATGGCATTGACCGCGAGAAGCGTCACCACCTCCGCCAGCATGCCGGGATGATCCTCGATATCAACGTACAGAACGTGGAGCAGATTGTGCGCTCCGGAGGAGGTGCCGTCAAAGCTGTCGCGATAGCTCTTCGCCGAATCGAAGAAGCGATAGAGCTGATCGGCGCGGTGCTCGGCAATGCTGCGGCGAATGCCGCAGAGACTGTCGATATAGGCATCCAGGAGCTTTGCGATGTTGTCTGCATTGGTCATGCAGATCTGCTGCCACATCACCGGAGAGGAGGAGGAAATGCGCGTAATGTCCTTGAATCCTCCGGCGGCAATGGTGTGCATCACGGCGTCCTCGGAATCGGCATTTTTCACCAGATTTACCAGAGAAGCGGAGACGACATGCGGCAGGTGGGAAATGCCGGCCACGGCATAGTCATGGAAGGAACAGGAGATGACCAACGGGATGGCTTTGATCGCCTGAACGAATTCCTTCATGCACTCCGTCTTGTCCGCAGGGGTCTGCTGCGTCGGTGCCACAATGTAGTAGGCGTTCTCCAGAAGAGAAGCGCGGGAATTGTGGTATCTTGTCCGTTCGGAGCCCGTCATGGGGTGACCTCCGACGAAAAAGCGGGACAGCCCGGCCTGTTCCACATGCTCCTGAATGTCGCGCTTGGTGGAGCCGATGTCGGTCAGAATGGCGGTTTCCTTCAGATGCCCCTGCAGGGCCAGCAGATTCTCCGCATTCTTCTGAACCGGAGCACAGAGGAATACGATATCGCAGTTCTCGAACATGGCGCCGTCCAATGCGCCGTCTGCACTGCTGCGGCCGCTGCAGACAACGCCGTCCTGCATGGCCTCCTCCAGGGTATCGCGGGAAGGATTGTAGGCACAGATGTCTGCCTCGGGCCAGTATTTGCGGATGGCCTTTGCAATGGACCCGCCGATGAGCCCGAGTCCGATGAAGCCGAAGCGAAGGTGCTGAAAATCTGTCATGATCTGTTCTCTCCCGGAATGGCTGTGTACGGAAAATTTCTGCCGTCAGCGGCAGAATCAGTGAACAGTGTACCCCAAATCGACAGGGGGATGCAACGCCCGCGGCTGTGCCGGCAGAGATTCGATTGACACCTATAAAACGCGGGGCTATCATTTGATGATGTGAATTTCCATAACAATTGTGACGATTCAGTGCAAAAGAACTGCCGCGCAGCAGCGCTTTTGCGGATGGGTTCTGAATGGTTGCGAATAATTCAGAAGAGGTAGCAGAATGAAATACAACTTTAAGAAGATCGAGTCCAAGTGGCAGTCTGCCTGGAAAGAGGCAGAAGCCTTCAAGGCCATCGATTTTGACAAGCGGCCGAAATGGTACGGTCTTGTAGAGTTTCCTTATCCTTCCGGTGCCGGCATGCACGTAGGCCACATCAAGGCCTATTCCTCCATTGAAGTGCTGGCCAGAAAGCGCCGCATGCAGGGCTATAATGTTCTGTTTCCCATCGGCTTTGATTCCTTCGGACTCCCGGCCGAGAATTATGCCATCAAGACCAATACGCATCCCCATATCATTACAGAGAAGAACATCCGGCATTTTTCCGAGCAGCTGCAGAAGGTGGGCTTTTCGTTCGACTGGTCCCGCGAATTTGCAACCTCACGTCCGGATTACTATAAGTGGACACAGTGGATCTTCCTCAAGCTCTTCGAGCACGGGCTGGTATTCCGCTCCAAGACGCTGGTCAACTACTGCCCGCACTGCAAGGTTGTGCTGTCCAATGAGGATTCCCAGGGCGGCAAATGCGATATCTGCCACAGCGATGTGGTGCAGCTGGCCAAGGATGTATGGTTCCTGCGGATCACGGAGTATGCGGATAAGCTTCTGAACGGTCTGCAGGACGTGGATTATCCGGAATCCGTGAAGCAGCAGGAGGTCGCCTGGATCGGACGCTCCGAGGGAACCTTCGTGGATTTCCAGGTGTCCGACGGCAGGGGACAGGCCTTTGCGGACGAAAAGCTGGAGATCTACACCACGAGGTGCGATACGCTCTACGGCGTAACCTTTATGGTTGTTGCACCGGAGCACCCCGTTCTGGACCGTCACAAGGCGGAAATCACCAACTGGGACGAGGTCGAGAATTACAGAAAAGAATCCGCGCGGAAGACCGAGTTCGAGAGAACCCAGCTTGCGAAGGACAAGACCGGCGTGCGGATCGCAGGACTTGCGGCGATCAATCCGATTACCGGGAAGGAGATTCCGGTTTTCATCTCCGATTACGTTATGATGGGCTACGGTACGGGAGCCATTATGGCAGTGCCGGCACACGATCAGAGAGACTACGATTTCGCCAGAAAGTTCGGTGTCGATATCGTTGAGGTTATCAAAGGCGGAGACATCTCGAAGGAGGCCTATACCGGCGACGGAGAGATGATCCATTCCGGGATTCTGAACGGCATCTCCAACAAAAAGGATTCCATTGCGAAAATGCGGGAATATCTGCAGGAGAAGGGAATCGGCCGCAAGGGTGTTCAGTACAAGATGAAGGACTGGGCCTTCAACCGTCAGCGGTACTGGGGAGAGCCCATCCCGCTGATCCATTGTGACAAATGCGGCACCGTGGGTGTTCCGGAGGATCAGCTGCCGCTCACGCTTCCGGAGGTGGAGAACTTTGAACCGGGGCAGGACGGCAAGAGTCCCCTTGCGAGAATCGATTCCTGGGTAAACTGCACCTGTCCGAAGTGCGGCGGTGCGGCGAAGAGAGAGACGGATACCATGCCGCAGTGGGCAGGCTCCTCCTGGTATTTTCTCCGCTTCTGCGATGCCCATAATGAGAAAGCCTTTGCGGACCGCAGGAAGCTGGAGTACTGGATGCCCGTGGATCATTACAACGGCGGCATGGAGCACGTGACAAGGCACCTTCTGTATTCCAGATTCTGGCATCATTTCCTCTACGACATCGGCGAGGTGAATACACCGGAGCCCTATGCCAAGAGAACGTATCAGGGCATGGTGCTCGGCTCCGACGGTCAGAAGATGTCCAAGTCCAGGGGCAACGTCATCGACCCGCTGGATATTGTGGAGGAATACGGCGCCGATACGCTTCGGACCTATGTGATGTTCATGGGAGATTACGGCAGTGCCGCCCCCTGGAGCGATGAATCTCTGAAGGGCTGCAAGCGGTTTCTCGAAAGAGTGGCAGGCTTTGTTGAAATGGCGACAGCCGGTGAAGAGGATCCGGCCCTCGAGGCAAAGCTTCACAAAACCATCCGGAAGGTGTCGGAAGACATCGACAACATGAAATTCAATACCGCGATTGCGGCACTGATGGCTCTCACCAACGATTACTATAAGGCCGGGACGGTTACCAAAAAGGACGTCACGCTCTTTGTCCAGCTCCTCTCACCCTTTGCACCGCACCTTGCGGAGGAGATGTGGGAGCAGCTCGGAATGAATCCGGACGGACATACCTTCTGCACGCTGTCTGCATGGCCGGCCTATGATGAGGCAAAGACGGTGGATGCCGTTGTCAGAATGGGCGTTCAGGTCAACGGAAGGCTTCGCGGAACCATTGAGATTCCCGCAGATGCAGATCGGGAGCTGGTTCTGGCGGCTGCGAAGAAGGACGAGAATGTGGCAAAATACCTCGCGGCAGGCAGCCTTGTCAAAGAGATCTATGTGCCGGGAAAGATATTGAACTTTGTTGTAAAAGCATAAGCCAGGGGAGAACCAGCCATGAAATTGTTGGAGGAGCGCATTCGCAGGGACGGCGTTGTCAAGCCGGGGAATATCCTGAAGGTGGACTCATTTCTGAATCATCAGATGGACATTGACCTTTTTAACGAAATGGGCAGGGAATGGGCCCGGCTGTTCGAGGGCTGCCCGGTCAACAAGATTCTCACGGTGGAGGCCTCCGGGATCGGCATCGCCTGCGTGGCCGCACAGCATTTTCATGCGCCGGTGGTCTTTGCCAAAAAAGCAAAATCCCTGAACATTGACGGGGAGGTGTACTCCACCAAAATCGAATCCTTTACGCACAAGAGGGTGTACGATGTGATCGTGTCCCGGAAATTTCTGGGTCCGGAGGATCACGTGCTCATCATTGATGATTTCCTGGCCAACGGCTGCGCACTCGAGGGCCTTCTTGACATCGCCCGGAAGGCCGGTGCCCATGTAGAGGGCATCGGCATCGCCATCGAGAAGGGCTTCCAGGACGGCGGAGAGAGAATCCGCGCCAAGGGAGTACGCGTGGAATCTCTGGCC
>CAVKMX010000078.1:0-11487 GCA_963657295.1 Clostridium sp. CAG:302 | reverse complement strand
TGCGAGCTTAGCACCGCTAGGTCCGAGGATGGAGCGAGAGCGTCCCAGGACCGGACAACTCCGCCAGGACCCGTCGTGGCTGGCGCCTGTACAGTAATTTCTGCACAGAGCACACATCCGAACTCTCATCGCTAACTTATTGTAAAGAAAATCAGAATCGGTTACAATGAACAAGATTTATCGCTTACGCGAGTGAAAATAATGCACTGTGTTCAATGCGAAGGACGGAGAAGGGAGAGAATATGCGGAATATGCGGAATTTTTCACAATGCATCCGGCACCTTTCTCTGATCGGACAGCTGGGACTGTCCCTTGCGGCGCCGGTGCTGATGTGCCTGGGGGCAGCCTATCTTCTGGTGACGCGGCTCGGACTCGGGCTGTGGATTTATCTGCCGGCCTTCATTCTGGGGCTGGGAGCCTCCTTCATGACGGCCTATAAGGTGTATCTGTCTGCCGTGCGCAGGAGAGAACCGGAGCGGAGGAGAGCAGCCTTTAACCGCCACTATTGACGGGGAAACGGGAAGAGGACAGACGCATGAAGCTATCGGGTGCGATTCGGGAATCAGCGACATTTGTGGCGAAGGGGACGGCGGTCGGAACCGCCGTGCTGCTGGCCGGCTTTCTGGTGCTCCATCTGCTCACGCCCGCGGTTCCCTTCGGGGGGGGCGTGATCGTGGGTGCGCTTCTGGGATTTCTCGTGGCTGCGGGGAATTTCCTGGTCATGGCCGTGGTGGCCGAGAAGGCGGCAGCGGAGGACAACTACGACAATGCGAAGAGGAAAATGACACTCTCCTATCGCTATCGCACGCTGGGACAGATCGCGTTCATGATTCTGGCCATTGTCATTCCCTGGATCCATCCGGTTGCGGCGATTGTCCCGCTGATCATCCCGGGGTTTCTCATCCGGGGAAAGGGCGTTCTGGATTATAAGAGAAAGTGAGATGTGACGATGGATTTCTCAATTGAAGGAGCCAAAATATACGCGAGAATTCCGACCGGGATTCCGTTTCTGGGAGACATTCTCATTTCGGAGACCCTGGTGAACTCCTGGATTGTGATGGGGATCATCCTGGCGCTGTGCATTTTCCTGACCCGCGGACTGAAGGTGGAGAACATTTCCAAGCGGCAGGCCGTGGCGGAGTGGCTGGTGGAGCTGGCAACGAATTTTGTCCGCGGCAATACGGGCGGAACGAGGTTTGATGCCCTGATCCCGTTTGTTGCCGCCCTGTTCTCAACGAGCCTGATATCCAACCTGATCTGCCTCGTCGGAGCGTGGAGCCCTACGGCGGATCTGTCCACCGAGGCTGCCTGGGCGGTGCTGGTTTTCATCATGATCACGGCAACGAAGATCCGGACCAGCGGTCTGGGCGGATATCTGAAGGGATATACGGAGCCCATTGCGATCATGACGCCGTTCAACGTGCTTTCGGAGCTGGCAACGCCGGTTTCCATGGCCTGCCGTCACTTCGGCAACATCCTGTCGGGCGTGGTCATCGACGGACTGATCTACTGGGCACTGGCTCTGGCCTCTGCGGGAATTCTGGGTCTGATTCCGGGAGCGGTCGGCGATTTTCTGTCGCAGATTCCGATTCTGGACGTCGGCATCCCGGCCGTGGCGTCACTTTATTTTGACTGGTTCACAGGATTTATGCAGGCGTTCATTTTCTGCATGCTGACGACGATGTACATCGCCAACGCTGCAGAGGAATAGAGGATTCATCCCCATAACAATACAACAGGAGGTTCATCATGGGAGATTTTCAGTTACTGGCAAGGGGTATTGCATTGGCCGGCTGCGGCATCGGCGCGGGCTGCGCATTGATCGCAGGCATCGGACCCGGCATCGGTGAAGGCAACGCCGTGGCAAAGGCGCTGGAGGCCATCGGCAGACAGCCGGAGTGCAAGAGCGATGTCACCAGCACCATGCTGCTGGGCTGCGCCATTGCAGAGACGACAGGTATCTACGGCTTCGTCACCGGCCTGCTCCTGATCTTCGTGGCACCCGGCATGTTCATGAACTATCTGCAGTAATTCCGGCAAAGGAGTGGAAATGGAAACACAAAGTCTCGTTACGATTGTTCCTTGGACATTCATCGCAACGCTTCTGAATCTGTTTCTGACCATGCTGCTGGTGAAGAAATTCCTGTTCAAGCCCATCAATGAAATTCTGGAGAAGCGAAGACAGCTCTCGGAGAAGGAGCTGACTGAGGCCAGGGCGGCCAGGGCAGAGGCAGACGGGCTCAAATCGGAATATGAGACCAGTCTCACCGCCGCCAGGGACGAGGCAGCCAGAATCCTTCAGAATGCACAGAAGGAGGCGCAGTCCAAGGCGGATCAGACCATCCGCGAGGCCCAGCAGCAGGCGGCAGGGATTCGCTCCCGCGCGGAGGCAGACATCGCCCAGGAGAAGAAAAAGGCCATCAACGAAGCCAAGGATGAGATCGGCGGCCTTGCCATGGACATTGCAGGGAAGGTCGTGGAGAAGGAAATTCATGAGGAGGACCACAGAAAGCTCATCGATGAATTCCTTGATCACGTAGGAGAAGCGTCATGACAAGCGCTGGAAGTTTATACGGAAAAAGTCTGTATGATCTGGCGGCAGAAGAGGACCTTACGGAGAGAATCATGGAGGAGCTGACCTGCGTGCAGGAGATATTCCGCGAATTCCCGGAATACATTCGTCTCCTTCAGGAGCCCTCCGTGCCAAAAAAGGAAAGGCTCGGCCTTCTGGACGAGGCCTTTGGAGACGCGCTGCAGCCGTATCTTCTGAATTTCCTGAAGCTGCTCACAGAGAAGGGGCTCCTGCGCGAGTTCCGCTCCTGCTGCAGAGCCTACCGCGACAGGTACAATGAGTCACACGGCATAGTGGATGCGGTTGTTGTCAGTGCGGCCGCGTTGGATGCGGCACAGGAAGAGCGGCTTCGGAAGCGTCTTGAGGCGATCAGCGGCAAGAGCGTGGTGCTCCATACGAAGACGGACCCGGCTGTGCTGGGCGGTGTTCGTGTGGAGATGGAGGGCCGGCTGTATGACGGTACCGTTCGCGGGAGAATCTCAGACCTTCGCAGGAAGCTGGAAGAGACGGTTCTGTGACGGATGAAGACAAGAAGGATGTGGTTTGAATGGAATTGAAACCTGAGAAAATATCCGAAGTGATCCGCAGTCAGATCAAGCACTATCAGAATGCGATCATTCAGAATGAGACCGGTACCGTTCTGACCGTCGGAGACGGAATCTCCCGCGTCAGCGGACTGGTGAACTGCGTGTCCGGCGAGCTGCTGGAGTTCGAGAACGGCACCTACGGAATGGCCCAGAATCTGGAGGAGACCACGGTGTCCACCGTATTGTTCGGTGAGGACGTCGGAATCCGTGAGGGGCAGACAGTGAAGAGAACCGGGCGGGTGGTATCCGTGCCGGTCGGAGAGGCGCTGATCGGCCGCGTGGTAAACGCCATCGGCCAGCCGATTGACGGGAAGGGCCCCATCGCCGGCACAGAGTATCGGCCGGTGGAGTCGCCGGCTCCCGGAATTCTGGACCGGCAGCCGGTAAAGGAGCCGCTGCAGACGGGGATTAAGGCCATCGATTCGATGATCCCCATCGGAAGAGGACAGCGCGAGCTGATCATCGGTGACCGGCAGACCGGCAAGACCACCATTGCCGTGGACACCATCCTGAACCAGAAGGGACAGGATGTCATCTGCATCTACGTCGCCATCGGGCAGAAGCGCTCCACCGTGACCAACCTGGTGGAGCAGCTGACGGGGAGCGGCGCAATGGCGTACACCATTGTGGTGGCCGCAACGGCATCGGAGCCCTCGCCGCTGCAGTACATTGCCCCCTACGCAGGGTGTGCGATGGGCGAATATTTCATGCATCGGGGGAAGCATGTGCTGATCGTATACGACGATCTGTCCAAGCACGCGGTGGCCTACCGTGCACTGTCGCTTCTGATCCGGCGCCCGCCGGGACGTGAGGCGTATCCGGGTGACGTGTTCTACCTGCATTCCAGATTGCTGGAGCGTGCAGCGAAGCTGTCCGCAGAAAAGGGCGGCGGCTCTCTGACGGCACTTCCCATCATTGAGACACAGGCGGGCGATGTGTCGGCGTACATTCCGACGAACGTGATTTCCATCACAGACGGTCAGATTTTCCTTGAGACAGAGCTGTTCCATTCCGGCATTATGCCGGCCGTGAACCCCGGCATCTCGGTATCGCGTGTCGGCGGCAATGCGCAGATCAAGGCCATGAAGAAGGTGGCGGGAACCCTGAAGCTGGTTTATTCCCAGTACCGCGAGCTGCAGAGCTTTGCCCAGTTCGGTTCGGACCTGGACAAGGATACCAAGGCAAGACTCGAGCAGGGCGCCAGAATCGTGGAGGTGCTCAAGCAGAAGAATGCTGCCCCCGTGCCGGTGGAGAAACAGGTTGCCATTCTGTATGCTGTCACGCAGAATCTTCTGACCGAGCTTCCGGCTGACAGGATGAGCGCTTACGAACAGGGTCTGTATGGCCGTCTGGATCAGGATCCGGACGGCGCAGCGGTCATGGACGCTGTCCGCAGGACCGGAAAGCTCGAGGCAGATATGGAGGAGAAGCTCCGGAAGCTTCTGGAGACGTATACGGGCGAATTTCTGGCAGAAAGGTGAATGATCCATGGCTGCTGCAAATATGAAGGCGGTGAAGCTCCGGATTAAGAGTGTGCAGAACACCATGCAGATCACCAAGGCAATGCAGCTGGTGGCGGCATCCAAGCTTCGAAGAGCCAAGGAAAAGGCGGAACAGAGCAAGCCCTATTATGAAACGCTGCATCGGACCCTGTCGAACATTGCGGCGGAGAATACGGATTTCCGTTCCCGTTATGCCGGGAGCAGCGACAATGTGAAGTGGCTGTACATCGTCATTGCCGGCGACAGAGGACTGGCAGGCGGCTACAATGCGAACCTTTTCAAGCGCATGGAGGAGGAATCCGCGGGAAAGGATTACACGGTTCTTCCCATCGGCCGAAAGGCACTGGACTATTATGCCCACAAGGGAACAGCCATTCTGACGGAGAACTTTGCGGAGGCGGCGGCCATCGGCGCGTCCGACTGCTTTGAGATTGCCCGCCTGGTCTGTGAGGAATATTCTAGGGGGAGCTTCGGACATGTCAGCCTGTGCTTCACCCAGTTCGTTTCGATGATGACGCAGACGCCGGAGATCACGGCCATGCTGCCGCTGTCGGATTTTACCGCGGCAGGGACGCAGAGAAGGGAAGAGGGAAAGGCGAGGAACCTGATCCTCTACGAGCCTGATTCGGAGACGGTATTCGACACCATCGTGCCGGACTATCTCGCAGGCATTCTCTACACCAGCATCAACGTCTCCGTGGCCAGTGAGCTGGCCGCCAGACGCACGGCCATGGAAGCGGCGACGGACAATGCAGAGGAAATGATCGAGACCCTCAGTCTGAACTATAACCGGGCCAGACAGGCCAGCATCACGCAGGAAATCACGGAGATCGTGGCTGGCGCCGAGGAGATCTGAGGGGGTACGGATCGAAAACGTGCATCCCCGGATCCAAGGCGGGAGAATGTCTTCACCGGCGCTTCCCTGCACGGGGAGAACGCTTGCGCTGCCGCGTTGTCAATGCGGCAGGAAAGGTAGATTTGAAAATGAGTGAACAACACAAGGGAAAGGTAATACAGGTTACGGGCCCTGTTCTGGACATTCGCTTTGCGGAGGGTGAGCTGCCGGAGCTGAACAATGCCGTTGAGATTCCGGTCGGAGATCGAACGCTGATCGCAGAGGTCGCACAGCAGATCGGCGATGAGGTCGTCCGCTGTGTTGCCATGAGCTCCACCGACGGCCTGGCCAGAGGCGTGGAGGCAGTGGATACCGGCGCGCCGATTTCGGTACCGGTCGGGGATGCGTGCCTGGGAAGAGTTTTCAATCTTCTGGGCGAGCCGGTGGACAACAAGCCGGCACCGGAGACGCAGGAGCGGTGGTCCATCCATCGCCCCGCACCGAGCTTTGAGGAGCAGGTACCGGCGCAGGAGATTTTCGAGACGGGCATCAAGGTCGTTGATCTGATCTGCCCTTATGCAAAGGGCGGAAAGATCGGTCTGTTCGGCGGAGCCGGTGTAGGCAAAACCGTGCTGATCATGGAACTGATTCACAATGTGGCGACGGCACACGGTGGGATTTCCGTATTCACCGGAGTAGGGGAGCGGACCCGCGAGGGAAACGATCTTTACGGCGAGATGAAGGAATCCGGCGTTCTGGACAAGACGGCGCTGGTCTACGGCCAGATGAATGAGCCGCCGGGAGCCAGAATGAGAGTGGGACTGTCGGGACTCACCATGGCGGAATATTTCCGTGATGTCAAGAACCAGGACGTGCTGCTGTTCATTGACAATATTTTCCGGTTCACGCAGGCGGGCTCTGAGGTATCGGCCCTGCTGGGCCGGATGCCCTCGGCCGTCGGTTATCAGCCGACACTGGCGACGGAGATGGGAGCACTGCAGGAGCGCATCACCTCCACCAAGAAGGGCTCCATCACCTCGGTGCAGGCGGTTTATGTACCGGCGGATGACCTGACGGACCCTGCACCGGCGACAACCTTCACGCATCTGGACGCGACCACTGTTCTCTCCCGCGATATTGCGAGCCGCGGCATCTATCCGGCCGTGGATCCGCTGGATTCCACCAGCAGGATTCTGTCTCCTGACATCGTGGGCGAGGAGCATTACAGCGTGGCCAGAGGTGTGCAGCAGGTGCTGCAGCGCTATCGTGAGCTGCAGGACATCATCGCCATCATGGGCATGGATGAGCTCTCTGAGGATGACAAGAAGGCAGTGTACCGCGCACGCAAAATTCAGAACTTCCTTTCGCAGAGCTTCTCGGTTGCGGAGCAGTTCACCGGCATTCCGGGAACCTACGTGCCGCTGAAGGAGACCATCCGCGGCTTCCGGATGATTCTGGACGGTGAATGCGATGAGCTTCCGGAGAGTGCCTTCCTGCTGGTCGGCACCATCGATGATGTGTTCCGGAAGGCGGAGCAGATGGCATAGGAAAAGTGTGATAAGATAAAGGGGATAATCTATGGCAACCTTTCCCATCGAGGTCGTATCCTTGGACGGCCCGGAATATCGGGGCGACATACAGAAGATCCGTCTGCGCACCATCGACGGAGATGTGGCGGTCCTGGCCGGACATACGAATTACTGCACCGCCATCGGAATGGGAACAGCGGTGGTGACGTTTGCGGATGCTTCCAGCCGTACGGCGGCATGCATCGGCGGTCTGCTCAGCGTCATGGACGGCACCTGCAGGGTGCTGCCGACCACGTGGGAATGGAACGATGACATTGATGTGGATCGCGCCAGAAGAGCCAAGGAACGGGCGGAGGAGAAGCTGAAGGACCTGCAGCTGTCCCGTCAGGAGCGTGTCCGCGTGGAGGCGAAGCTGTACCGGGCTCTGGTTCGTCTGGAGGCGGCCGGCAAGTAGGATATGCGCAAGACCCTTTATCGAATTCTGTATTCTGTAGTTCTGTTCTGTGTGGTGTTCCTTCTGCTGGAGCTGTTGTCGGCAGGAACGAGCACACAGACAACAACGACAATGTCTGAGGCAGTACTGCCGGTAGTAACGATGACTACCGGCAGCACTGCTTTTAATACGTTGTACGGCAGTACAACCGTGCGTGATCCGGGCAAAATGCGGGCACTTCTCACACCCATTTCCGCAGAGCGGGAGATACAGGCCCGGGTGCAGCTGTACGGGCAGACGCTCACGGATGTTTCGATGGAAGTGAGAGACATTACGGGACAGCGTCTGATTGAAGAGGGGACGCCTGCGTATGAGCTTGCCGGAGATACCGCACAATTGTCGCTCTCCTTTAAGAATCTGATCGAGCCGGACACGGAGTATCTCCTGGTTCTGATCCTGTCTACGCAGGAGAACGAGAAGGTGCGGTACTACACGCGTTTCTCTTATTCGGAGGAAGATACGGACCTGACGATGGCAGAGGAGGCGCTTGCTTTCGCACAGAGTTTTCATGCGATGACCTTTGACAAATCCGGCGCGGAGGAGCTGCTGACCTATCTTGAGCCGTCCGACAAGGTTTCCAACAGCTCTCTGGCCTCGGTCGGACTTTACAACAGCGCGGACGCGGTGACCTGGGGCGATCTGGAGCCGACGCAGGTCACGGAGCCGGTCTACTCCATAACGGACATAGAGAATGATTACATTGCCGTCCGGGGGAGCTTTTATGTTTCCACTGCGCCTGCGGAGGAGGACAGCGTGCAGCAGACGCTCCTTTATCGCTGTGAGGAGTATTATGAGCTCCGAAAGGGAACGGATCGCTTCTACCTGATGGATTACGGGAGGACGATGTCGCAGGATTTTGATCCAGCCCATCCCTACGGAACGAACGGGAATCTCGTCATCGGCATCGCCCAGAGCGACATGCAGGTGGTGCAGTCGTCGGATAAGGGCGTGACGGCCTTCGTGCATGACGGGAGGCTCTATGAGGCTGTGTCCTCGGAGGATCTGCTGGTGTATATCTACGGCTTTGACTCGGCCGGCGACACCGGAATGCGGGAAACCAATGCCGATCATGACATCCGGATTCTGCACATGGAAACAGACGGGAGCCTTGATTTTCTTGTGTACGGATACATGAACTGCGGCCGGCATGAGGGAGATACCGGGATCTCCTTTTATCACTACAGCGGAGAATATCATACACTGGAGGAAAAGGCTTATGTCCCCTATGAAGGCTCCTTTGCAGTCCTGGATCAGAAGATCGGGCAGATCGCGCATTATGATGTCGAGAGCGGCCGGCTGTATCTGACGCTGGAGGACGCGCTGTATGAGATTGATGTCAACAGCTGCAGCCTGCGGCTGCTGACGGAGGATCTGTTCCGGCGGTGCACGGTGATTTCACCGGGGGGTGTCCTGATCGCATACGAGGAGCAGCAGGATGGGACCGCGACCGGCCGGATCACGCTGCTGAATCTGAACGGCATGGGAGAGACGACCGTGGACCCGGGAGAAGGGCTTACGGCGGTGCCGCTGGGCTTTCTGGGACAGGACCTGGTCTACGGGACGCTCCGCGCAGAGGATGTGGTTTCAGACACCACCGGAACCGTATTGGAGCCGATGGAGCACATTTACATCGTGGATCAGAATCTGAATGTGCTGGAGGACTATCATCAGGAGGGATATTATGTGGTCTCCTGTGAGGTTCGGGACGATCAGATTCTGCTGAAGCGGGTACAGCGCACCGGCTCGGACGGGGAAAATGCGGGGCTTACAGGATATACGGCGGCGGAGGATGACACCATCAGCAGCGGCACCGGTGATTCAAAATCGACGCAGCTGACGCAGCTGACCTCGGATGCGAGGTACGGAACCATTGTGCAGCTGGATGTCGGGATCACCGACTGGTCGAAATGCCAGTACCTTCGCCCGCAGGAGATTCTCTATGAGGGATCCCGTGAGCTGACGCTGCAGCAGGCGGAGAACGAGAGCAGGGAAGGCGAATACTATGTTTACAGCGGGAAAGGACTCGTGACGCGGACCAGGAACCTTTCCGATGCCATCGCACAGGCGGAGGATTCGAATACCGGGGTTGTCCTGAACGGTCTGGGACGATATGTCTGGGAGAAATCCAGAGCGGCAAGGAGCGAGATTGATGCGCTGACCGCGATGGAGGAAGGGGCAGCACTTCGCAGCAGCCGGGAAGTGTGCCTGGAGGCCATGCTGCAGCAGCAGGACGTTTCGGCGGATGTGGCCGGCAGAATTGCGGAGGGACTCTCGAGCACGGCCATTCTGGAGGAGGCGCTCGCCGGGAAGGCCACGGTTCTGAACCTGGCAGGCTGTACGCTGGAGGAGGTGCTGTACTACGTAGGGGAGGGACTGCCGGTATATGCCGTGCGTTCGGACGGAACGGTGGTTCTGGCAGTCGGCTATGGGCCGGAGAACGTAGAGCTGTATGACCCTGCATCCGGCAGTGTTCACCTGCAGACCATTTCCGAAGCAGCTGCGGAATTCGAAGAGGCGGGGAATCAGTTCCTCACCTTCCTGCCGGAGACAGGGCAGTGAGGTGCCGTACCTGTTCCCGGACATGAGAACAGCCGGCCGGCATACGGGGAGCCCCCGTGATGCCGGCCGGCTGTTTGATATCCACCGTATTACTCTATGGTGTGCAGTCCGTTTTCGCGATAGCGCTTCACGATGTTCTGAATCCTGTTGTAGGGATCCAGGAGATCGGAGATGGAGCTGTCATGGTTGAGGGTGTCAATGATGTAGGCAATGTACTTGCTCATATTGCAGCTGATGTACCAGGGGCGTTCCAGAAGCTCTTCCGGCTGATAGATCAGATTGGTGGTCAGCACGCGGTCGATGATGCCCTCCTCAAACGCGCGGTCGAAGACATCGAGCCCGGAGGTGAACAGACCGAAGGTGGCGAAGATGAAGACCCTGCCTGCACCGCGCTTTTTCAGTCCGCGGGCAACCTCCAGCGCGCTCTCACCGGAGGAAATCATGTCGTCGATGACGATCATATCCTTTCCCTCCACGGAGGAGCCGAGGAATTCATGCGCCAGAATGGGATTGCGTCCGTCCACCACGCGCGTGTAATCTCTGCGCTTGTAGAACATGCCCATGTCCAGCCCGAGAACGTTGGCCGTATAGACGGCGCGCTTCATGCCGCCCTCATCCGGGCTGATAACCATCATGTGATTCGAATCAAACTGCAGCCCCTCCACGTGACGGAGAAGTCCCTTGATGAACTGGTAGGCCGGCTGCACGGTGTCGAAGCCCGAGAGCGGGATGGCATTCTGCACGCGGGGATCATGGGCGTCGAAGGTGATGATGTTGTCCACGCCCATATGGATCAGCTCCTGCAGAGCAAGTGCGCAGTCCAGAGATTCACGAGCAGAGCGCTTGTGCTGGCGCCCCTCATACAGATAAGGCATGATGACCGTAATGCGGCGGGCCTTTCCGCCGATGGCGGCAATGGCGCGCTTGAGGTTGGCATAATGGTCGTCCGGAGACATGTGATTGACCTCACCGAACATGCGGTAGGTTTTGCTGTAATTCACAACATCCACCAGCAGGTAGAGATCCATGCCGCGGACGGTCTGATTGATGACACCCTTTCCCTCTCCGGTACCGAAGCGGGGGAGATTCACATCCACAATGTAGGTCGGGCGCTGATATCCGGCGAAGGCCAGACTGTTCTTGTGCTCGCTCTCACGCTCTGCCCGCCATCTCGTGAGGAAATAGTCGATCTCCTTGCCGATGTCTTCACAGCCGGTGAGAGGAATCAGCCCGAGAGACCCCACCGGAATGGACTCAAGATTACGTTTGTCATGTTTTCTGATCTGCTCCATGTCGCCCTTTCTGCCGCAGCCCGGAGGCTGCGGGCACAAACCCGTTGCTGTCGGTTATTGTATCAGCGCTTCAGTTTCCGGCTCACGCGAATGTCGGGGCCGGTCAGCTTCATAATGG
>CAVKMX010000077.1:0-11592 GCA_963657295.1 Clostridium sp. CAG:302 | reverse complement strand
CTCCATACGCGTCTCATACACGCCGTCTGCATCCTGAATGATGTTCAGCTTGACGTTGAACTTCTCCAGCATGACCTGTGCGAACCAGCCGATCTGCTCACCGGAATAGTTGGCCAGCTGATCGAAAACATCCAGCGTAACCGTCTCCTCCGGGATGATATCCGCCAGAAGATCGTCGTAGCTCTCTTCATCGGAATCCTCTGCGTCTGCGGTGTCCTCCTCGTCGGCATCCTCTTCATCGTCTGCCGTATCCTCCGCCGCAGAATCACCGGACGATCCGGTGGAGCCGCAGGCCGCCAGGGAGAATACCATGGTGGAAGCGAGCAGCAAAGCCATGATTTTCTTCACTTTCATAACCTTTCACCCTCCTTAAAATGGTGTTGAACAGAAACTTTACCTGTATTCCAGCCGCATGAATGCGGGAAACACCTTTTCCCCAGGCCCGCAGGATCAGGGATTCCGGAAGGGATACCCGGCCGGTATCCCTCCGGAATTCCTGCTGCAGGCCGGTACGAACAGGCCACGGAGCCCATCAGCCCTTCACAGCGCCTAGCATAATGCCCTCTTCGAAATACCGTTGCATGAACGGATAGACAATCAGAATCGGGATTACCGTCACCATGGAAATGGTGTACTTGATCACCTTGCCGCTCATCGCTGATTTCAGCGCCGCATCGCTGACCGAACCGCCGGACTGCATCAATGCACTCAGGTTCGAGGCCTGGTTCAGGTAGATGTACAGTCTGTGCTGCAGTGTGTACAGACTCGGCGCGGACTGCATGAGGATCATGGAATCCGTGAAGGAGTTCCAGTGGCCGACGGCGCCGAAGATCGCGATGGTCGCCAGAATCGGCTTGCAGAGAGGCCAGATGATCTTGCGGAAAACCGTCATGTAGGAAGCGCCGTCAATCTCTGCGCTCTCCTCCAGCTCCGCCGGAATGGACTCGATGTAGGTCTTCACCAGGATGATGTTGTACGGTGCCACGATTCCCGGAATGATGTAGGCCCAGAAGGTATTCGTCAGCCCCAGCATCTGCATATTCAGGAACCAGGGAATGAGTCCTGCGTTGAAATACATGGTGATGATCAGGAACCGATACCAGAATTTCCTGCCCCACATCTCCTGCTTGGTGACAAGATAACCGACGAGTCCCGAGGCGCCCACCATCAGGGCAGTTCCCAGAATGGTTCTGGCGACGGATACCACGAAGGCCTGTCCCAGATCGCTCACGTTCAGAAGCGCCTTGTAGTTAGCCAGGGTCAGCCCCTTGGGAAGGAAGTTGACGAGGCCCTTCACGACATAATCGTTGTCACTGATGGTATTGATGAACAGGTAGTAAAACGGGAAGATGCATGCCAGTGTGAAAATGCCAAACACCGCATAGTTGATGATGTTAAAGGAAATCTCTCCCGGAGTCGCCTTGAACTGACTCTTATGGGTCTTCTTGTAAAGGCGTTCCGCCTTCGCGTCAGCCTTTTCCTGTGCCGTCTTTGCCATAACGCAGCCTCCTTCCTTAAATGATGCTCTCGCCGCGGACCAGCTTGGAGATTCCGTTGGCGCCGAACAGCAATACCACGCTGACAATGGACTTCAGCATACTCACCACGGTGGTCAGCGGGATCATGCCCTGACCGATACCTAATTTGTATACATACAGATCCAGAACCATGACGTAATCGGTGTTGGTGGCGTTCTCGAAGACCAGGTACTGATCCATGCCGTTGCTCAGAACATTGGCCACCGACATCAGCAGCAGAACGCAGAAGGTGGGAACCAGACTCGGCACGGTAATGTTCCACATTCTCTGGAACCTTCCTGCGCCGTCCACCGTAGCCGCCTCATACAGCTGCCGGTCAATGCCGGAAATTGCCGCGATGTAGATGATGGCGCTCCAGCCGACGCCCTTCCACATGCCCCAGGCCCACATCTTCAGCCAGGTATGGGAGCTGCTCATCAGCAGATTCTGTCCGGAGGACCAGATGCCCGAATTCACCATCAGACTGCTGATGAAGCCGTCGGTGGAGAAGATGCAGAAGGCGATGGCATACACCAGCACCCAGCTGATGAAGTTCGGAATCGTGGTAAAGGTCTGTACGAATCTCCGGAATCTGTCGTTCTTGATCTCGGAAAGGAAAATAGCAAAGGCCATGGGAATCCAGCTGGTGCAGATGCCCAGTGCGCTCATGCCGAGCGTATTCTTGAGCACGCGGATAACGTCCTTGACGGTTGCCGCATTCTGGAACAGCTGCGTGAACCACTTGAAGCCCACGAAATTCTCCATGCTCAGGGTGTCGCCGACCTTGTAGTCGAAGAAAGCGTACCGCCAGCCCCACAGGGGGAGGTAGCAGAACACGCCGCACAGAGCCAGGAACGGCATGAAGAGAAGGAAGAGCTTGTATTTCGACTCCATCTCGAATTTGTCTTCCTTTGTGACCTTGGGCACCAGGAACATTTCCGCCAGTGCCAGTACCAGAATGATGAGAATGATGACAACGAAGGGCCAGAAGGCGCCGGAGAACATCGGCTCCACCTTCTTGGGCTTGGAGGTAGCGGCGATCTGACCGTACGCTGAATAGATGCCGGCCATGCCCAGCAGCTCAGCTGCGCTGCCCAGCACAACAAAAAGATTGGAAAGCTTCTTGAATTTCTTGTTGCCGATGGACATGCACGCGCCTGCAACCCCGGCGCACACGCCAAGGCAGATGATCAGCGCCGAGCCGTACAGCAGCTGCATGGTGGACCGATCCACCCAGCCCTTTTTGAAGGCCCGTCCGAAGTCGGACGTCAGATTGCTGTAGGAGAAACCGGAAGAGAACAGTGACATGTTCCGGTTGATCAGTCCGCTGATCCTGGCTGGATTCAGGGACGGCACGAACAAAAAGACGACCGCCGCCAGAATGGCGACACGCAGGATACAGTACAGCGTGTCTGATGTCCGTTCCCTTGTACTCTTAGGATTCTTCATTTCATACACCCCTCCCTCTTCTGTGATGTCCGCAGCCGATTTGTGCAATTCCACTCTCCCTGTAAGAGTGATCTTCCAGGCAGCAGCTGCAGCTTTGTGAATATTACACGAAAGTCTGTCCGCCGTGTTCGTTTTCTTGTAACTTAAACGTATTCACTGGCTTTCTGACTGTATCTACTATAAAAGCAGTTAGTTAAAAAAGATACCATAAAAATTAGGGATGTGTGCCGTCAATTTTAAGTGTAAATTGTCATAACGTGCAAATTATGTGATGCAGATTGCACAATTACAGGGTTTCCGTTTTGACATTCCCTCTTGATGGGTCTGGCGGTTTTGCCATTGATCCGCTCGAATGTGAAACGTTTACGTTATTGTATTTCCTTGGCTTTTGTCCGTTTTCCGCCCAATTCACGAAAGCCGTTTCTCCTTCATTGTGCTGTCCCGCGTTTTTGGTCATTTTGTCCTGTCGTAAATATGCACAGCGAAAATCCCCGCAGACATACCGATCTGTCTGCGGGGATTTTCGGGCCCTGTCCGGCCTTCTGTGAAGTTATTGTTTGATTCTGCACGTCGGGAATGCATTTAACGTTTTCGCATTGCTCCGCTGTTCCGGTGTCTCTCCGTGCGTCGGACAGAGTCTATGACAGCTCCGTCTCATAAATCGGATAATTCTTTCCGTCCCGGATCATAACCGGGATCACGTCCAGCGGCGCCGGTACCGTCACGGTCTGACCGCCCTCATAGCTTTCTCCGGTGAAGGCATCCTTCCAGCTGCAGCCCTTCGGCAGATAGATGCGGCGTTCCCGTGCGCCCTCTTCCATCACCGGCGCCACCAGCAGGTCCGGACCGAAGAGATAGCAGTCCTCCGTCTCCCAGCACATCGGATCCTCCGGGAATTCATAGAACAGCGTCCGCATGACCGGAGCGCCCTTCCGGCTGGCCTCCTGCATGCACTCCCGGATGTAGGGGCGAAGCCTCTCACGGATGAAGAGGAAGCGTGTCAGGATCCTGTAATTGTCCTCGCCGAAGCTCCAGACCTCATTGTCCTGTCCGCTGGTCAGCTGACGCACGCCGTTGATGTATTCCTGTTCCCTTTCGTACCACGGAGACCGCTCCCCGTGCATGCGGAAGACCGGGCAGAAGGCTCCCCAGGCGAACCATCTCACCAGAAGCTCCCGGAAGTGTTCATCGCGGATGTCGCCTCCCAGGAAGCCGCCGATGTCCGAGGTCCACCACGGAATCCCGGCCAGTCCCATGTTCAGTCCTGCCTGCAGCTGCTCCCGCATGGCGCGGAAGGAGGAGCAGATGTCTCCCGACCAGGTGAGCACGCCGTATTTCTGGCTTCCGGCCCAGGCACAGCGCACCAAACTCATGATGTCCTTCTCGCCGGCCGCCTTCAGGCCGTCATAAAAGCCCTTGGCATATCCGACCGGATAGATGTTCGAGCACTGCAGAGCCGGCCCTGCATAGTAGCGATAATTGTCAAAATCATACGGTCCGTACTCCGGCTCCGCCTCATCCAGCCAGAAGCAGCGGATTCCCTTTTCGTAATAATTCTCCTTGCACCGCTCCCAGACGAATTTCTGTGCCCCCGGATGTGTCGCATCGTAGAACACGGTATTGCCCATCCAGGTCATATGGTTCCCGTTGCCGCGGTCCGTGCTGACCAGATAACCGTTCTCCGCCATGGCGCCGTAGTTCTCGCTCCGCTCGTCGACGGTGGGCCAGACGGACACCACCGTTTCGATGCCCAGCTCCTTCAGCTCCTTTACCATCGCCTCCGGATCCGGCCAGTCCCTGGGCTCGAACTTGAAGTCTCCCTGCATGGTCCAGTGGAAGAAGTCCACCACAATGGCATCCATCGGAAGTCCTCTTTTCTTGTGCTCTCTGGCAACCGTCAGGAGCTCCTCCTGATTGCGGTAGCGCAGCTTGCACTGCCAGTAGCCCATGCCGTATTCCGGCATCATCGGAGAGCGCCCGACGGCCTTGCTGTACTGCTCCTCGATCTCAGCCGGCGTATCGCCGGCGGTAATGAAATAATCCAGCTTCTTCGTGCTCGCAGCGTGCCATTCCGTCTTGTTGGTGCCGAAGGAGGCCGTGCCGATGGCCGGATTGTTCCATAAAAAGCCGTAGCCTCTGCTGGATACCAGGAATGGGACGCTGGCCTGGGAATTCCGGTGCGCCAGCTCCAGAATGGCTCCCTTCTTGTTCAGGTTCTTCTCCTGGTACTGGCCCATGCCGTAGATCTTCTCGTCATCAAAGGCCTCGAACCGGGCCGTCAGCTCATAATCCGTGCTGCCCTGCAGAGGCTTGAGCTCCCTCGCGTCGATCCGGAGCGGAACGCAGTACCGGTTGATCCGGTTGCGGTTGCGCCAGTACTCCTGTGTCAGCAGCTCGCCCTTCTGATTGTAGTAGCTGATCCAACCCTCGCAGGAGACCCTGGCCGTGATTTTCCCGTTGACGAGTGCCGCCTGTATCCCCTTTCTGTGATACTGCTGCCACTCCTCTCCCTGATACCAGGGATCCGTCACATCGACCTCCTCCAGGGTGATCGACGAATCTGTTTCCTCCACCGGCTCCGTCAGGGCCCAGTCATTCTCATCCATCCGGGTTTCCTTCGTCATCCGGACGCGCAGGGAGTTCGCTCCCCACGGTTCGATGATCACGACAGAATTCCCCTCCTTGATCAGCAGTTTTCTGCCATCCTGCTCCAGATGCATGGTCTGTCTCCTTTCTGCCGCGGCGTGCGCGGCCGCGCCTCCTCAGCGTCCTGTCTGCACGATTCCTGCATCGCCGGCCGCTTCCTCCTCCGGCTCGCCGTACAGAACGCCTCTGCTGCCGGTTCCGAGATAAAACCGGCCGAAGGTGCTGCTGTCTCCGTCGATGCTGTTGATCTCGCCGAACATCTGCCGGTCGGTGTTCAGGCGGGTGAAGCTTTGTCCGTCGTCTGTGCTGCGGTAAAAGCCGTATTCTCCGCCGATCACGCCTGATATATAGATTGCCTTATTCTCTGCCGCATAGTCGCCGCCCTTCCGGCCGAGGCCAAGTCCCATACGGCAGACAATGTCTCCTTCCCCGCTGAGTTTCCGGACAGCCGCCTTTTTCTGCACCCTGTCATAGTGCAGCTTCCAGAGGCCTCCCTTGTCCAACGCCATGTAGAAGACGCCCTCTCTCCCGCACTCTCCGCGCACCTCTGTTTTGTCGGCGCAGTCTATGAGGGAAAAATCAATGATCGGGAATTTCTCCGGCAGAGAGCAGGTGCAGAAGCTCTCTCCCCCGTCCTCGCTGACATAGAAATCCGAATGATCACCGAACCCATAGAACAGGTCCTTGTTCATGCGATCCGCGAAAACCTTAAGGCCGCCGGTTGTTTTCTCTTCTCCGTTCAAATCGAGCACCCGGACTCTGCAGAAGCTCTTTCCCGCATCCTTGCTCATGATGACCTGATCGACCGGCAGCTGAATTCCGTCTGCGATCGACCAGACCAGGTGCTGTCCGTCCGATGACATCGCAACCCATCCGCTGTTCACATTCGGCTGTTCGATCCGGTGCAGGGCCGCATCGATCCGCCCGCTCAGTCCGAAGGGCATCGGGAGTCGTTCAAAGGTTCGGCACTGGTCCTTGGAATAGATCAGGCCTCCCTTCGTTCTGCCGGTCCAGTTGCCTCTTGGCGTGACCGCCACCAGCTCCGGATGCCGATCCGAATAATCTGCGTTGATGCAGGTAATGTAGCGATTGCCAGCGGCATCATCAAAGGAATTGTCACAGGGATGATCCAGATCGCAGAAGGCAAAGCCGCCCAGATCCCCCAGAATGTCGATGCATTTCACCTCTCCGGCCGGCGGTCCGTAAACATTCAGGTGCACGGTTTCCTCCACGCCGTCGCTCCAATCCTCGAAAACCACCGACTCCTCGCCCGCCGGCCGCGTCAGATTCCGGGAGCGGAACACGCCGGTTCCGGTATTGAACCACAGCTCGTCCGGGCAGAACGGGTTGATCTTCAGGTCCGTCAGCCAGTGAATCAGATTGTGGCCGCCGTTGTAGCGCGGCTTGAGATAGGAGGTGCGGAACGCCATCCTGCCGACCGCAAGGTCGCACAGAATGCATTCCCAGGAGGCGCCGTAATCCTCGGAGAGGTAGATGCAGTCTCCGTCTCCCTTGCTGATGGTGGAGGTCACGACCAGCCCCGGCACGCGCCGTGCCACATCAATGCCGGAGAAGCCATACTCCAGGCCGTACGCCGGAAGCTCTCCTGCTCCGCCGGCCGCCGCGGACGGCCTCTGGCCGGCTGCGTCCCGGTCGCCTGCCTCTCCCACGTTCTCTCCGCCGGGCAGCGGCTCCGCTGCCGGCGGTGTGATGTCCTCTCCGTGACCGATTCTGCCGCCGGCCTCCACCGGATAGCGGACAACCTTTCCTCCGATGACGCTCCCGCCGTCGCAGCTGTAGCCCAGCTCCCGCACATAGGCATTGCGTCCCATCACCGAATAGGTCACATACAGGTATTTCTCATCCATGGCATAGCGCTGTGCCACCAATCCGGCCAGCTGTACACCGTCAATTTCTCCGTCTGCCGGCTGCCAGAGCTCTTCAAAGGTTTCTCCGTCGTCATAGGAGACATAGAGACTGTGCCCGCGGAGGGTCTCGCTGCGCTTTGTCGTCGCGCCGGCGCCGGCTGCAAACAGCGTGCGGCCGCCTGCAGTCTGTCCCACAAAGGTTGCATACCGCTCCGCGAAGGCCCGGATTCTGCTCCAGGTGCGTCCCCGGTCATCACTTCTCCACAGGCCGCTGTCCTGTGAGGCAAACCACAGCACGTTCTCGCGTCCCCGGTCCACGATGAGACGGTATCCGGTACCTCTCCCGTTCAGATTGCCGTGCACATGCATGGGCATCTCATAATAGGAAAAGCTCTCGCCGCAATCCTCCGAGACGGCCATTCTTCCATGCTCGCGGGAATTGACTCCGCAGGCGATGTACAATCTTTCCGGGTGCTCTGCATCCAGGGCGATGGCGGCGGGGAAGGTCTCGCTGAGATCCTCCATGGTCACATGATCAATGAGGCTGTGCCATCGCTGCTCTCCGGCATCGAAGCGATAGGTTCCTCCGATGTCCGTACGCAGATAGAACACTCCCTCCTTGTACGGATGAAAGGAAAATCCCGTGACATAGCCGCCGCCCGGAATCGGCATATTGCGGTATCGATAGCTCTGTGTCTGCTGCATGCTCCTCCTTTCCGCCGCAGGTCACCGCGGCCCGGATATCCCTGTTGTGTGTCTGTTCCTCACCTGAGGCAGGACTGTCATGTGCCGGCAGCCGCCGTCGGCGACTCGGTCCTCACAAGCGCCGCCTGCACGACGAAATTGTACACATGTCCCGTTCCATAGCAGGTCGACAACGTCAGGAGTCTGGGCCTTTCGCTCCAGGAAATCTCCTCGTTCGCCGCATCGGAGAGCTTGTAGAACGAGTGTGTGATCGCATCCGCCACGTAGGCATCGTACCCGTCCTCGCCGGAGAAGTCGCTGTAGACGTCATCCTGCACGGAGATGGTATAGTAGGCAAAAATCCGATAAATCAGCACCTGCGACTCCTGGTAGATGTAAATGTACGGATTCTCGTCGCAAAGGCTTTCGTCCTGGATGAAGTCCTTCAGGCTGCCGAACATGGTCTCGTTCTTCATGTTGTGTCCGAAGATGAAGGTGTTGTTGTCCCCGAAATCCGGCGTGGCCGCACAATCCAGGAAAATACAGCCGGAGGCATTGGAGGTTCCCTCAAAGGTGGTGTGAAGATACTTGGTGTTGTCCGATGCCTGGGCGACAGGATACTTGATCCCCAGCACCGGCAGATAGATAACGCCCACGAACTCGCTGTTGATGGCCTTCAGCGCCTCATAATCGATGTTAAGGACCGGATAGGGCGATTCCTCCGCCGGCTCTGCCGCAGAGACTTCCGTCCCCTGCTCTGCCGCGGCCGCCGGCTCCCACAGCTCCATCAGCGAATCCAGCCCCGCGTATTCGCTCTTGGCCTGCTCATAAACCCAGAGCTGCCGGAAGAACTGGAAGGAAGAAACCGCACAGACGGCTGCCAGTGCCAGAGGAATGAGCCAGCCGAGACGGAAGCCTCTTCTCTTCTCCGCCGGCTTTTCTCTCCGGCGGCTTCTCTCATAACGGTCCCGTTCCCGCCGCTCTTCCCTTCTTCGGACTCCCGGCCTCCGCTCATCGAAGCCTTCGCGGTCCTCATCGTATCCGGTCTCATCGTACGTATCATCATACGCGTCATCATACGAGTCATTGTACGAGTCATCATACGAGTCGCCGTACGCATCGTACCGCCGGGCATCATAGGTCCGATCGTCGTCCGTATCCTCCGGGTCCCCGCAGGCCGGCCTCTCGTCTGCGTATTCCCGGTCCTCGTAGGTCAGGCCGTCATCTGCATATCCCCGGTCCCCGCAGGTCAGCCTCTCATCTTCGTATTCCCGGTCCTCGTAGGTCGAACTGTCATCTGCATATCTCCGTCCCTCGTAGGTCAGTCTCTCATCTTCGTATTCCCGGTTCTCGTAGACAGCGTCTTCCTCTTCCGGATTTCCGTATGAGGCACGCTCATCGCCGTATCGGCATTCCTCTTCGTCCATCCGGTCGTTCTGTTCTTCCCCGAACCGGCTCCCCGCTCTGTGTTCTCTTCTCATACCCGATCTCATTTGGTGTACTCAGCCCAGCAGCAGGCCGTGCAGTTCCTCCACGCTGCCTGCAACGGCCTCCGCACCGGCCTCCTCCAGCTCCTCTTCGCTGCCGTAGCCGTAGGAGACACCGATCGCCGCCACATGATTGAACCGTGCTCCCTTTATATCATAGGACCTGTCGCCCACCATCGCACAATCCGGCTTCGCTGCCTCCGGTGCAGAAGGGAGCCCCAGCTCCGTCAGAGCCTTCTGCACAATCATAAGCTTGTGATCCGCACCGCTCCGGTTGTCCTCCTCTGCGGAAGAGGCGGCTCCGACAATCACGTCAAAGTACTCCCGCAGACTGAAATGCTCCAGCACCTTCTCGACCATGGGCTGCGGCTTCGATGATGCAATCGCCAGCCGGATTCCCCGCCCATGCAGCTCCTCCAGCAGCGCCGGCACCCCCGGGTAGACGCGGTTCTCGAAAATCATGCCGCCGTCATACACCTCACGGAAGCACCGGATGGCCCTGGCGGACTCCTCCTCGTCCATTCCGTAGCGCTGGCGGAACATGACGTTCAGCGGCGGTCCCACGAAACACTCCAGCTTCTCTCTGTCCGGCTCCTCGATTCCCACCTGCTGCAGCGCGTACTGCACCGCATGTGTAATGCCGGGTCCAGACTCGGTCAACGTCCCGTCCAAATCAAACAATATTCTGGAATATGCCATTCTTCTCTCCGTTTCTGTGTCATACTGCACAGATTATATCATGAGATCCCCGGGGCAAAAGGTTTTTGACCCGTTAAAAAACCCGTCCGGAATTCCCGGGCGGGTTGGAACAATCCTGTGAGGTCTTCCGAAATACAGGAAGGAAAACCTTGTGTGCAGCTGCTCTGCTGCGTGAAAGCGACGGTCGGCCGCATGGTCTATTCCTGCACGGCGAGTGCCTTGCAGGAGGCGAGCGCCTTGGCCACCGGCGGCAGCAGCATGATGACAACGGTGATGGCCGCCTCCGTGAAAATGTAGATTCCGTTATAGGCTGCAGAATACGCAGCCGGGCTCATGCCCTCCGGCGCATACTGACCGAAGAAGATCAGGCCGGAAAGGAAGGCGAAGAAATACCGTCCGACGACACCCAGAAGATACCCCTTGAGCAGTCCGTGCCGCGCATTGGAGAAGACACCGGACAGCCCCAGAGCGCCGAAGGCGAAGATATAGTCGCACAGCAGCTGCGGGAAGCTGATGATGTAGGGTCCGGTCACCAGCTGCAGGATTCCGTATGCAACCGCAGCCATCAGGCCGGCCTGCAGTCCGTACCAGTAGCCGATCAGGCAGATGAAGAACATGGAGAACAGCGTGATGCTCCCGCCCATCGGCAGATCCAGGAACTTGATAAAGCTCGTGACAAAGGCCAGTGCCATGGCCATTGCCGAGAAAACCAGCCGGCGCGTTCCGGTTCTGCCCTTATTGTCCGCCTTGGTAAGATAGCAGGCGAGCAGGAGCAGTGCCAGCATCACGAGCACCAGCACCGTATATCCGGCGCCCGTCAATGCATAGGTGCCGTCCTCAGTAAAAACAGCAAGTGACATAGAAAAACCTCCTTACATGGAAACGCAGGAGGGGATCGGTCAGATCCTCTGCAGCATCCGGACAGCTCATCGCACCATGCCGTGCGCCGCCGTGTCCGGATGGAAAAGATCTGTGCTTCCCTACGCCGGTATTGTCCGGTTCAGGTGATAAGGGTCCTGCCGCAGATCAAGCGGCAATTCTCAGCATTTGCTCCCCTAGCGTCAATATGGGCAGCATATCGTGCTGCCGTTTACACAACAACAGAACCTTAACGCCATTCCCTCCTGCAAGTCAAGCCCATCCGACTCATTCACCGGCGGGTTCGTCCGGTTGTGTTACTGTACAGACGCCCGCCAGGCGACAGGGTGGCGGAGAATGTCCAGTCCGGGGGCCTTGCGAGGC
>CAVKMX010000076.1:4417-11665 GCA_963657295.1 Clostridium sp. CAG:302 | reverse complement strand
CCTCGCAAGGCCCCCGGACTGGACATTCTCCGCCACCCTGTCGCCCGGCGGGCGTTTGTACAGTAACCAGGATTCCTTTCCGGCCGCTCACAGGCCGCCGCCGATCCAGTCCCGGTCCCACAGGAGAACATGGAGCTTCCGCGCCATTGTCTTCGCCGGCTGTGTGAAATACCGGTTGGTCATCACCGCGCCCACCATGCGGTCATAATAGGCGCAGCCGGCGTACACCTCCTGCACCGCATGAACCCCCACCAGCGAGTCATAGCACTTGCATTGCACCGCATAGGTGATCCCGTCGCGCTCACACAGGATGTCCGCGCCGAAATCTCCGCTTCCTTTCGTAACCTCCACATCCGAAAATCCGCTCTGCCGCAGCAGATCCGCACAATAGTATTCAAAATCATGCCCCTCCATGCGGTCCATGGGGAGCCCCTGCGGCGCGCTCCTGCGGTTCACCCACCTCAGGAACAAAAAAACTGCTGCGCTGACTCCTGCAGCCAGCACAGCAATTCCCGCAATTTTCCATTCTCCCATCCAGGCGATCATTCCGTTTCCTCCGTTTCACGGCGCAGCGGGACTGCGCTGCGAATCTATGGCACGTGCAAGCCGGGAAGCGGTCCGGTTATTCCGACCGGTCATTTATAAATCGATGTACCAGCCCCGGCAGAGGCAGCCGCGGCGGCGGGACCTCCGGATATTCCACCCATCCGCGTTCCAGGAGGGCATTTCCCCATGTCGTAAGGACATGCTCCGGCGGGCGTTTCTCCTCCATTTCCCATTCCGGGAGCAGCAGTGCCGGTGCCGTTTCCCCGTTCACCGCCTCGCCGATGGGGCCTCTCGGCCTTCCGACATAGAATTCCTCATTCGTCTCCAGGCAATATGCCGCAAGTCTTGCGCGGTCTGCGGCGGCCTGCCGCATGGACCCCTCCTCCCCGGAGAGCTCCATGCACTTGGCACCGCAGTCGATGTCCACAAAATGTCCCGACCGGTAGATCCGATTGTGTCCCGCCGGCAGTGCGGCGGCAATGCCGCGCCCCATCTGCCGTCCGGTTTCCCTGTAGTAGTAATCCGTAACGGTATGACCGCAGAGGAGCATACTGTACTGCTTGTCCCCGGTATATCCGCTGAACGGATTTTCCCTCGGCAGAAGGCGTCTCCAGACGGCATCGATTCTGTGCCGCTGTCTGGCGCTCTCTTCCTCCTCCGTATCCTCATAATACGGATAGGCATGGGCCGCCATGAAGAGCCTTCCGTCCGCCTCCACATCCATGGAGAGCGGCAGAGCCCGAACCCACCGGCGCAGCTCCTCCTGCTCCCCGGGCTCCAGCATGCAGTACCCGTCCCAGGTTACCCTTCCCCGGTTGTCCTCCAGCCAGATCCGTGCAGCCTCCGAAACGTTCCTTTCATCGATCCCGCATTCCATCGCCGAGAGGAACATCATCTCATGGTTGCCCGCAAGACAATGGACGAAGTCATATTCCTCCTCCATTCTCTTCACCGCGAGGATCGTCTCAATGGACTGTGTCCCCCAGTCCACATAATCCCCCAGAAGATAAAGGGAATCCGACCCGTCGTACTGCAGATGGATCCGGTCCAGGAGCCGCTCGAATTCGTCGTATGCGCCGTGTATGTCACTGATCACATAAGTAGCCATGCCGATATTATAGCGCAATGCCTGCCCCATCTGTCCGGTTTTCCGTTTCCGGATTCCGGGATATTGCCTGCCGAAGGCACCGCGCTAGAATTCCAGCTCTCTTTTCTCAAACGCGGCTGCCGCGATCAGGTAGGCTGCTGCGGCATAGCCGAGAATCCACAGGAGCGATGTCCAGCTGAAATTCCCCAGCGTCAGCTGGGCAATGAATTCGTTGGACTTGGCGGTAAACGTATACTGCGAAAGGTGAAGCGCCGCGAAGAAATCCTGTTTCTCCAGCAGGTTCAGGCAGCTGGGAATCGCATTGAACGCGAGCACCACGTAGATCAGAACACCGAGGGGTGCCATCTGTGTCAGGAAGACCAGGATCATGGCCAGATTGGAGAAAACGGAAATGGTCATCCATTCGCCCAGCAGGCTGATTGCAAGATCTCTCCACTGCTCCGCACCGGGATGCACGCCGTAGCGCCCGTACATCACCGCCGCCGCGGCCAGCAGAACAACCGCATCCGCAAGGGCGATGACGGCCAGCTCCAGCTGCTTGCTCAGGACCACCCGTCTTCTGGGCATGCCCCTGCCGATCGCCGCCTGCATGGTCTTCGCCTTGAAATCCGGGACCAGAACGAAGATCAGCTCAATCACGCCGCCCACGAGGTAATACCAGATGGCATAACTCATGGAAATAACGCTCGTAACAGACACCGCCGTGCGCGATGACATGGCTGCATCCTCCAGCCTCACCATGGTGGCCGCACCGGCCAGGCACAGGGCCAGCAGCACCAGCCTCTGCGGTGTCCGCGCAATTCTCTTCAGATCCGCACAGATGTAATTACGCATGTTCCTTTCCTCCCACCAGCTCGAAATAGAAATCCTCCAGACTCAGTGCATGCTTCTCTTCCCGCAGAACCGGGATTCCGGCCTTCTCCAGAACCTCTCTGGCGCGCTCCAGATCCTCCACGCGGATGCAGATTTCCTTCTCGCCCTCCAGGAGCTCCTCCTGGCTGATGACTCTGGCAATGGTGCCGTTGTTCATGATGCCGAAGCGGTGCGCCGTATGCTGCAGCTCCCCCAGAATATGGGAGGAGATGATCACCGTCGTCCCGTACTCTCTGTTGATCTTCTGCACCAGATTCCGGATATCCGCAATTCCCTGCGGATCCAGTCCGTTGGTCGGCTCATCCAGGATCAGGATCTCCGGATTGCCCATCAGGGCATTGGCGATGCCCAGCCGCTGCCGCATTCCGAGAGAGAAGGATTTGTAGGATTTTTTCACCCCCTCCAATCCCACCAGCCGGAGCACGCGGTCAATTTCTTTCTTGTCGCGGATTCCCTTTAAGGTCCGGTAGTATTCCAGATTCTCCCTGGGGCTTAAGTTGTCAAAAAAATTGCTCCCGATGAGAAAGCCGACCTTCCTGCGCCCGTCCTCCAGGCTGACTCCCTCCCCGAAGGAAATTTCCCCTCCTTCAAAGACCGACAGCCCCAGAAGGACCTTGAACAGAGTTGTTTTGCCTGCGCCGTTCTTGCCCACAAGGCCGAAGATGTCTCCCTTTCGGATCTCCAGATTCACATCCTGCAGAACCTTGTTCCTGCCGTAGCTCTTCTCGATGTGCTGCAGCGAAATCATGGTATCACTCATGCCGTACTCCTCTACCAAACCAGAATCCGATCCTTCGGACTCAGATACATGCCGTCTCCCTCGGTGATGCCGAAGGTCTTCTGAAACTCATCGAATTGCTGTACTCCCACGTTCACCCGCAGGAACTCCAGCGGATGTACGTCTCCGTCGTTCTGCTCCCTCACCGACTTGTAGGTGGATTTGTTCGCCCACAGCTGTCCGTAGCTGACGAAGAACTTCTCATAGTCAAAGGAATCCATGCCCTTTGCAATGGCCATCATGCAGGAGAGCCCGCCCATATCCGCAATGGCCTCGTCCCGCACCTGCGATCCCTTGCAGGCAACGCCGCGCACCATGGCAAGACCGTTGTAGTACTTCTCCACCCGTGCGGCGAGCACCTCGAACTGCTCCCGGTCCTCTGCGGTCCACCAGTTCGTCAGTCTCCCCTCTGCGTCAAACTGACTGCCCGTTGTATCAAATCCATGGGAAACCTCATGCCCGGCAACGGCTCCGAGCCTTGCCATGTTCTCCTCCTCGGAGGCCTCTGTGCTGTAGACAAAGCCATCGGCCAGGATGCCGGCATAGATGTTGATGGAATTGTCGGCTGTGTTGTACGCCGCATTCACATCCGTGGTATCAATAAGGTTCATATCCCAGTGATTCCGGTCAATGGTTTCTCCGGGCAGCACGTCCGGGTGTGCTTTCTCAAAGGCGCGAATCCCGGCCACGGCTTCCACGAGATTCTCCGCATTCTCGAGATCCAGCTCCGAATAATCCTTCATATCATCCGGATACAGGGCGCGCATCACCATGCTGTCCAGTTTCTCTAGGGCTTTCGCCTTGGTTTCCTCCGAAAGCCAGGCCTCATTCTGCAGCATCACACAGTACTGGTCCTTGATCTTCTGCAGGAAGTCCAGGAGCTCCCCGCGCTGTCCGCTTGTGCAGTAGCCGGCGACATAGGCCTCCTCCATCGGCACCCGAAGGTATTTGGTCACGCAGGTCAGCAGCAGATCATCCTCCTTCCACTGCCGGTCCTCCTCCTTTTTCATCGAGTCGAAGTCCATGACATACGTAAGCGTATCCTTGCCCAGCAGGGCATAGGCTTCCTGCACCGTATGAATGATGAAATATGCCTTCCATTCCTCCAGATTGCTCTCCCGGTAGCTCTTTGCAACCGCTTTTACGTAGGAGGGATTCTCCACATTGACCGTCTCCTGCCCGCCGAAGCCGCAGCTCTCCAGAATGGCGGTCAGGGGATATGCCCCCTGCATGTCCTCCAGCTCACTCCAGGTTACAGAATTCGTTGTCTTCTTCACTGTCTCCTGCATCGACAGGTCATCGTACGAATTCATGGCCTTGGCCAGCCTTGTTTCGCATCGGTAGCACGCCGCCAGCAGCTCATCCACCCGGCTGCTGCTGTACCCCAGCTGCTCCAGCACATAATGGACGTCCCGGGTCTGCGCTTCCTTTACCGTTAAATCCACACCGTCGTAGTACTCTTCGGCATCCGACAGCGAAATTGCTCCTTCGCTGATGTTCACGATGTAGCAGTCCCCCTCCTGCTGCGGTGTCTCCACATCGTAGGCGATCGGTTCAGCGCTGCAGAATTTCTGATTCTCCCCGTTCTCAAGATAGGTGTTCATTTCCTCCAGATCGGAGATGTTCTCAATCGCTTCAATGTAGGGCCGGAGCGGCTCTGCCCCCAGGCTGTCCCTGGTATCCCAGTCCAGGATGAGCTCCGTGAACCGCTGCAGCGTCTGCGCAAGATGCTGTGCCTGTGCCGCGGGCAGTACCTTGTCGTCCTGCGGCGTAACCTCGTCTCCCGTCGTCTCTCCCTTCAGAAGGGCGAGCTTCCGCTCCTTTACCAGCTCCGTGTTCCGGGTGGCCAGTGCCGAATAAAAGCCGTTCTCCTGTTCTTCAACGGACGTATTCAGCAGCCATTCTTTGTTGACGGCTGTATAGAAGTCATCCTTTTCGCTGGCGTCGGTATCCGCATCCACCGCGCCGTCCACCATGGAATCCAGCCACTTGGACTCCGTCGTGATGGTGTCGCGGATGGCTCCCTCCGTGAGCGAATCCTCGGCATTGTTCATGGCGTCCTCGCAGCCGGTCAGAGACGCTGCCGTCAGTGCCGCCGCCAGAATAAATGCCGGAATTCTCCATACCCTTGCCTTCATCCGTTTCCTCCATGCTGCATTGGAAATTTCGTTGCCTTGCATGATTCACATACGCAAAATCCCCTTCCAGCGTTACACCGTCCGGTGAAACCCTGGAAGGGGGTGTGACAGACCAGACTCTGTCTGTCTTACTCATTCAGCTGATTCGATTCCGCTCACGCAAGCTTCGGGCCTGCGGCAACCAGTGCCTTGCCGGCCTCGTTTCCTTCGTACTTGGCGAAATTCTTGATGAATCTCTGTGCCAGATCCTCTGCCTTTGCATTCCACTCTGCAGCATCCGCATAGGTATCGCGAGGATCCAGAATGCCGGTATCCACGCCCGGAAGCTCTGTGGGAACCTCGAAATCGAAGTAAGGAATCTTCTTCGTGGGAGCCTTCAGAACATCTCCGCTCAGGATTGCATCGATGATGCCGCGCGTGTCCTTAATGGAGATGCGCTTGCCGGTGCCGTTCCAGCCGGTGTTGACAAGGTAGGCCTTTGCGCCGCTCTTCTCCATCTTCTTAACCAGCTCCTCTGCATACTTGGTAGGATGCAGTTCCAGGAAGGCCTGGCCGAAGCAGGCGGAGAAGGTAGGTGTGGGCTCCGTGATGCCGCGCTCGGTTCCTGCAAGCTTTGCCGTGAAGCCGGACAGGAAGTAGTACTGGGTCTGCTCAGGCGTCAGGATGGAAACCGGAGGCAGTACGCCGAAGGCATCCGCAGACAGGAAGATTACGTTGTCTGCAGCCGGTCCGGAGGACTTGCCGTTCACCTTCGAGGCAATCTTCTCAATGTGCTCGATCGGATAGGAAACACGGGTGTTCTCGGTAACGCTCTTGTCGTCGAAGTCGATCTTGCCGGCCTCATCCACCGTTACGTTCTCCAGCAGAGCATCTCTCCGGATGGCGTTGAAGATGTCGGGCTCGGACTCCTTGTCCAGACCGATTACCTTTGCATAGCAGCCGCCCTCGAGGTTGAACACGCCGTTGTCATCCCAGCCGTGCTCGTCATCGCCGATGAGCAGACGCTTGGGATCGGTGGACAGAGTGGTCTTGCCGGTTCCGGAGAGGCCGAAGAAGATGGCTGTGTGCTCGCCGTTCATATCGGTGTTCGCGGAGCAGTGCATGGAAGCCATTCCCTTCAGAGGAAGGTAATAGTTCATCATGGAGAACATGCCCTTCTTCATCTCGCCGCCGTACCAGGTGTTCAGGATTACCTGCTCTTTGGAGGTGATGTTGAAGGCAACGCAGGTCTCGGAGTTCAGGCCGAGCTCCTTGTAATTGTCAACCTTTGCCTTGGAAGCATTGTAAACAACAAAGTCAGGCTCGAAGCTTGCCAGCTCCTCTGCCGTCGGACGGATGAACATGTTCGTTACAAAATGAGCCTGCCATGCAACCTCAACGATGAAGCGAACTGCCATTCTGGTGTCCTCGTTGGCGCCGCAGAAAGCGTCCACAACGTACAGTCTCTTCCCGGAGAGCTCCTTCTTCGCCAGATCCTTTACGGCTGCCCAGGTCTCTTCCGGCATCGGATGATTGTCGTTCTTATACGCGTCGGAGGTCCACCAAACCGTATCCTTCGAGTTCTCATCTACGACGATATACTTGTCCTTAGGCGAACGTCCGGTGTAAACGCCGGTGAATACGTCCACTGCGCCAAGCTCGGTAACCTTTCCGACCTCATAGCCTTCCAGTCCTGCCTTGGTCTCTTCCTCGAACAGCTGCTCGTAGGAAGGATTGTAAACGATCTCGGTCGTTCCGGTGATGCCATACTTTGTCAAATCAATATTTGCCATAATAACTCGGACCTCCATCATGTTCCCTTATAT
>CAVKMX010000076.1:0-4352 GCA_963657295.1 Clostridium sp. CAG:302 | reverse complement strand
GGTACGGTTATACCACAAAAAAAAAAGTGCCACAACGAAAATCAGAGAAATTCATTTGTTTTTCATAATCCCAGCGCCCGGCGCGAAATGATGTCCGTCAGCTGCATCCGAAAGGTCATTGTGCCTCCCCGGAGCAGGTGCATCTTCTCCTCGGCCCGCTCCGCAGCACGGCCGTAGCGAAGACATACCTCCGCCAGTCTGCCAAGCGAAAGACTTCCCCCGGCAAAGGCCGCCTCTGCCGCGAGGATGGCAGACAGCATGCAGCCGGAGCCGGTGATCATGGTCTGCAGCGGGCTTCCGCCGTCAAGGTGCAGGACGCTCTCTCCGTCGGTCACGATGTCTCTCTCTCCGGTGGCCGCAATGAGACAGGACAGCTTTCCCGCAAGCTCCGCCGCCGTTTCCCCGGACAGTCTCACGCTCCCGTCGAGTCCGCGCGCGCAGCTGCGCCCCGACGCAATCGAGAGAATCTCGGACTGGCTGCCCCGAATACAGACGGGCGGGCCGATCTCCAGCAGCTCGGAGAGACAGGCTCTCCGATAGGAATTGCCGGCCGTCCCCACCGGATCAATGACAATGGGGTGTCCCTGCTCCGCCGCTTTGCGATAGGCAAGCTTCATGGCTGCAAAATCCTCAATGCCTCCAAGATTGATCAGGAGGGCATCGGCCGTCTCCTGCACCTCCTCTGCCTCGTGCACGTTGTGGGACATAATGGGGGATGCCCCCACCGCATGCAGCACATTGGCGACGTCACCGGCCGTCACAATATTCGCAATGCAATGTATGACCGGCTTTCCGTGCAGAGAGGTCCGAAGCCTCCGGGCCGCCCCGAAGACATTGTCCTGCGCGAAGATCCCGCTTACAACCGCCGCGCCGGCAACGGGCAGTCCTCTCAGCTGTGAAATGTTGTCGGCTCCGATGCCCCCGATCGCCACAACCGGAATGCGGACGCTTTCACAGATTTGCTGCAGCAGCCCGGGAGTCATGGGCTTCGCATCCCTTTTGGTGGCGCTGCCGAAAATTGCACCGCTGCCGAGATAATCCGCACCGGCGGCCTCCGCCGCCTTCGCCTGTTCTACGGTTCTGGCCGTAACGCCGATGATTCTGCCCGGCCCGAGAAGGGCTCTTGCCTCCGCTGCCGACAGGTCCGATGCACCCACATGTGCACCGTCCGCCTGCAGCCGGGCTGCCAGCTCCACATCGTCGTTTATGATAAACGGAACGGACAGCTCCCGGCAGACTGCCTGCACACGACCCGCCAGCCGGCAAAGGTCCCCGCCGGCAAGCTGCTTTTCCCGGAGCTGCACGATGGATGCGCCGCCCAGAATTGCCTCCCGGACGACGTCCTCCAGCGATTCTCCCTCCTTCAGCCAGCTTCTGTCGGTGACGGCATAAAGTGATAATTGTCTGGCGTTCATTCTCTTCTCACAGGATATCGATATACTCTCCGGCCAGCGCCTTGTTCATGCTGCGGACCGCGCAGAATTTGCCGCACATGGAGCAGGCCTCGGCGTGATCGTCCTCCGGGCTTCTGGAGTCCCGGATTGCTCTTGCCGTCTCCGGATCCAGGGCGCAGGCAAACTGTGCATCCCAGTCCAGTACCCGTCTCGCATCCGCCATTTTGTCGTCAAGGTCCCGGGCGTGCGGAATTCCCTTGGCAATATCCGCTGCATGTGCCGCAATCCTGCTGGCAAGGATGCCCTGCCGGACATCCTCCACATTCGGCAGGGCCAGGTGCTCCGCCGGCGTCACATAGCACAGGAAGGCAGCCCCGTTCATGGCCGCCACGGCTCCGCCGATGGCCGCAGTAATGTGATCGTAGCCCGGTGCGATGTCCGTCACCAGCGGCCCCAGCACATAGAAGGGTGCGCCCTGGCAGATGGTCTGCTGCACCTTCATGTTGGCCGCGATCTGATCCAGCGGCACATGCCCCGGCCCCTCCACCATCACCTGCACGTTGTGCGCCCAGGCGCGCTTTGTGAGCTCCCCCAGCCGCACCAGCTCTTCGATCTGACAGACATCCGTTGCATCCGCAAGACAGCCCGGCCGACACGCATCGCCCAGCGAAACGGTCACATCGTGCTCCTCACAGATGTCCAGGATCTCGTCAAAATGCTCGTAGAAGGGATTCTCCTCGCCGGTCATGGACATCCAGGCGAACACCAGCGAACCGCCGCGGCTCACGATGTTCATCTTCCGCTTATGCTTCCGGATCTGCTCAATGGTCTTCCGGGTGATGCCGCAGTGCAGCGTTACGAAGTCCACGCCGTCCTCTGCATGGAGCCGCACCACATCAATGAAATCCTTCGCCGTAAGGGAGGCCAGATCTCTCTGATAATGGATCACACTGTCATAAATCGGCACCGTGCCGATCATGGCGGGGCATTCCGCCGTCAGCTTCGTCCGAAAAGGCCTCGTGTCGCCGTGGCTTGAGAGATCCATGATGGCCTCTGCCCCCAGGTTCACCGCACTCATCACCTTCTGCATCTCGACATCATAGTCCCTGCAGTCTCTGGAAATGCCCAGATTCACGTTGATCTTCGTGCGGAGCATGCTGCCGATGCCCTCCGGATTCAGGCATTTATGATGCCGGTTGGCCGGAATTGCGATTTTCCCCTCGGCCGTGAGCCTTCGGATGTCCTCGGCAGGACGATGCTCCTTTTGCGCAACGGTTCGCATTTCCTTTGTCAGGATGCCCTTTCTCGCGGCATCCATCTGTGTTGTATACGTCTGTGCTTCCATGATTCCCTCTCTATGCCGTCAGGCATTTTTTCCCGACTCCTCCAGCTGATCCTTCAGCCGCTGCAGCAGTCCTGTTCCTGCCATCCACTCGCAGAGAACCGCCGCAATCACTGCGCCGCCCGCCGTGCTGATCAGGAACGGCACCACAAAGGTGAACAGTGCCGCCGAGGTATTCCCCAGAACGAGCAGGGCCACCGGATATGCCAGCAGGCCGCCCACCAGCGACGTGCCGATGACTTCTCCGAGGTAGGCCGTCCACCTTTTCCGGCTGAGCCGGTACAGGACTCCGGCCAGCGCCGCTCCGCACATGCTGCCGGGAAAGGCCAGCAGGGTCCCCAGTCCCAGGACATTCCGGATGACGGATGCGAGAAAGGCACATCCCACACCGTACCATGGTCCCAGGAAAACAGCGCAGAGGACATTGACCAGATGCTGTACCGGTGCACACTTCGCTCCGAAGACCGGAAAGGAAAAGAGTGAGCCGACCACGGCGATTGCTGCGAAGATTGCTGTCAGTGTCAGTTTCTTTAAATTGGTTGTTTTCATACGTCTCCTTGCAGTCTCCTGCAGGAAGCGGCAACTCTTCCGGCGGCGAAACGCCGGTGAACACGGTTTTCCCGCCGGCCCCGTCTGCTGCGCCGGCATCAGCCCGAAATCAGCTGCCCGGCTCCGGCAGACCGTACATGTGATCCAGCGGTCCGGCCCCCTTTCCGAGGTCCAGCCCCGCCGCAATCGCACCGGTCAGGTATTCCTTCGCCGCGCGAACGCTGTCGGCAAGATCCAGCCCCCGGGCAAGCCCGGCAGCAATGGCGCTCGAGAGCGTACAGCCGGTCCCGTGGGTATTTGGGTTGTCAATCCGGGCGCCGGCAAACCATCTGCCGCCGTCTTCCGTCAGCAGATAGTCTGCCGCATCCTGCGTGCCGTGCCCGCCCTTTACGAGGACAGCTGCGCCGGTTTCCGCGCGGATCCGGGCCGCCGCCCGTTCCATGTCATCCCCGGAACGGATCGTCAGCCCGGAGAGCACCTCTGCTTCCGGAATATTCGGAGTTACCACACATGCAAGAGGAATCAGTTTGTCCTTCAGTGTCGAAAGTGCTCCGGTCTCCATCAGAGAATGCCCGCTGGTAGAGACCATGACAGGATCCACCACAATGTTCCCCGCATGGTACGCTGCAAGCTTTTCCGCCGTCCGTTCCATGAGGGAGGCATTGGGAATCATGCCGCATTTCACAGCATCCGGATAAATGTCGGTGAACACCGCATCCAGCTGACTCTCCAGAAACTCCCGCGGTACCTCCATGATTTCTTTTACGCCGGTCGTGTTCTGGGCAGTCAGTGCCGTGATCACGCTTTCTCCATAGACATGGAGTGCGGTCATGGTTTTCAGATCTGCCTGAATACCGGCGCCTCCGCAGCTGTCAGAGCCTGCGATTGTCAATGCTGTATACATGGTAAGTTCCCCTGTTCCTACGCATTCCTTTTCTATCGCGACAGAAGGTGGTGCCCCCGGTCTGCCGCTCTGTCCGGCCGGACAAATCGAGAAAAGAATCAAAAAATGGTAACTGTTCAGCCCTCATCTCGAATTTGCTTCGCAAATCCTCGATGCGACTGGC
>CAVKMX010000075.1:0-11904 GCA_963657295.1 Clostridium sp. CAG:302 | reverse complement strand
CAGCGACGGGTCCTGGCGGAGTTGTCCGTCCTGGGGACGTTCTCACTCCGTGCGAGGACCTAGCGGTGCTAAGCTCGCATAAGACGCTCGCAAGCACCGAGGCCTCGCAAGGCCCCCGGACCGGACATTCTCCGCCGCCCTGTCGCCTGGCGGGCGAAGGAACTGTAAACTGCCACAGGGGCACCGATTCCGCAGGATGGCAGGAGTGTCTTCCGGCATCTGCCGCCGTGTCTTATCCCCACACCTCTTCCGCGATTTCCTTCACCAGCGCCAGCTTGGCCCACTGCTCCTCCTCTGTGAGCTTGTTGCCGATCTCACAGGAGGCAAAGCCGCACTGCGGTGACAGATACAGACGGTCAAGGTCGATGTACTCGGCCGCCTCGCGGATGCGGGCAATGATCCTGTCCTTATCCTCCAGCTCCGGGGACTTGGTCGTGATCAGACCCAGGACCACCTTCTTGTCTCCCGTGATCTCCTTTAAGGGTGCGAAGCCGCCGGAGCGCTCGGAATCATACTCCAGATAATACGCATTTACATGCTCTCCGGCGAAGAGATAGCGGGCAATGCCGTCATATCCTCCGGTTGCCGCATAGGTGGAATGGAAATTGCCCCGGCACACATGCGTGTTGATGATCATATCCTTCGGTGCCCGGTCCAGAACCGCGTTGTTGATGTTCAGATACCGCTCCCGGATCACGTCAATTCCCGCATCATCCGTGCCGAAGAAGTCGTGCCGCCGCGGGTCCACCAGCAGGCCCCAGGAGCAGTCATCCAGCTGCAGGTTCCGGCAGCCTTCCGCATACAGATCCGCGATGAAATCCAGGTATGCCTTCACGATATCGGCTTCAAGATCCTCCGTATTGTCATAGAAGGCCGCGCGGTTCTCCCGGGCAAAGGGCATGTCAAACTGCTCGAGGAACTGAGCCGGTGCAGGAATGGTGAGCTTTGCAACGGTGTTCTCGTCCTCCTGCTCCTGCACGAAGCGGAAGTGCTCCAGGAAGGGATGGGTTCCCTTATAGGCCACCTTTCCCGTCAGGAAGGTGTCATCGACCATGGCCGCTTCTCCCTGAAAGGGGAGACCCGTCTTGGTCGGCTGATGTCCGATGCCATCAAAGCCCCACATAAAATCCAGATGCCAGGTGGCACGACGGAACTCTCCGTCTGTGATGACATGATAACCGGCCTTTTTCTGCTTCTCGATCAGATCCAGGATGCAGGCATCCTCTGTCTCCCGCAGCGCGGCTGCATCGATGGTGCCTGCCTCATAGGCGCGTCTTGCCTCCTTCAGCTTATCCGGCCGCAGAAAGCTGCCGACAAAATCGTAACGAAACGGTGTGGTCTTGCTGCTCATCTTCTCTTTGTCCTCTCTGATAACTGTCGTAATCCTTCCGCGCCCGCCTGCCGATTGCCGTTACAGTTCATTCGCCCGCCAGGACCCGTCACCGGCGGGCGTCTGTACAGTAACCGATTGCCGGTTTCCCCGGGGTTCCGGAGCGCGACGCCTTGCCTATTATAGCTGCAGGACGTATGATCGACTAATATGAATCATTATCCGTTCGTCATAGCTTCAATCTATGTCAGAAAGGACCGTCATGACACTGAATCAGCTGCGGTATGTCGTCACCGTTGCAGAATGCAATTCCATTACACAGGCAGCAAAGAAGCTTTTCCTGTCGCAGCCAAGCCTCACCTCTGCCATCCGGGAGCTGGAAAAGGAACTGGGAATCACCCTGTTCCTGCGCAGCAGCCACGGCATCACCGCAACGGTGGAGGGAGAGGAATTCCTCGGATATGCCCGCCAGATGCTCGAGCAGGAGAATCTGATCCGCGAGAAATATCTGGGAGCCTCCCACGGCAAGTACTCCTTCTGTGTCTCTACGCAGCATTATTCCTTTGCGGTGGAGGCCTTCGTGGACCTCTTAAAGGATTACGATCAAACAGAATATGAATTTCACATCCGGGAAACCCGGACCTACGACATCATCGAGGATGTCGCCATGCTGCGCAGCGAGGTCGGCGTGCTGTATCGGAATCCGTTCAACGAGGCCGTCCTGAACCGGACCTTTGCCGAGCATGACCTCTCGTTTCAGCCTCTGTTCCGCGCCGGCCCCCATGTTTTCCTCGGGCAGGAGAATCCTCTGGCGCAGAAGCCCTTCGTCACGTTGGAGGATCTGGCCCCCTATCCGAGGCTCTCCTATGAGCAGGGGGAGCACAATTCCTTTTATTTCTTTGAGGAGCCGCAGAGTACGCTCCCCCGGAGCAAGGACATTGTCGTAACCGATCGGGCAACGCTTTTCAATCTCCTCATCGGCCTGAACGGGTACACCATCTGCAGCGGCGTCATCAGCACAAGGCTCAACGGAGAGAACATTGTCGCCGTGCCGCTTCAGACGGATGACTATATGGAGATCGGCTATCTCACACACCGTCATCTCCAGACCGGGCGGCTCGCACAGAAATACATCGCCGCCCTGCAGACGCACTGCACCGCAAACCGCATGGATGACGTAAGCGCCGTCCATGCATGATCGCACAGGATCGCATCGGAGAATCCGCCTTTGCGGAATTCTCCTCACACCGCCGCAGCACGCTGCGGCCAATGGAGGAAAGGATGAACACAGAAATGGACGAAATCATGAAGCGCAGTCATGAGCTGAGGGAGGATCCCACGCGCCACTACAACTGTGCGCAGGGCGTATTCATTCCCTTTGCCGAGAGAAAGGGCATCGACAAGGAGACCGCGAATGCCATCACGGAGCACTTCGGCGCCGGCATGCGGACCGGCATGACCTGCGGAGCCATCACCGGCGGCCTCATGGCTCTCGGTCTGTATGGGACCGTTTCCCCGAAGGATGCCGTTGAATTCATCCGGCGCATCAGCGGGCTTCACGAAGGACGCACGCAATGCAGCGAGCTTCTCGCCGCGGAGGTCTCCTCCCCTGCCCGGAAGAAGCCGCACTGCGACGCCATGGTATATGAGGCCGTACAGGCCGCAGAGGAGATGCTGGCTGCCCGCGGCCTGCTGCTCTGACAGATCACAGGGATTTACGGATTCGTCACGGGGATTTACGGATTCGGACATGCGGAAGCCGCCATGCGGAGGAAGGTGTGCATGGCGGCTTCTGCTATTGAATCATATCGAAAAGCTTCGATAAAATTCCGTTATGAAAGAATCTCTGCGGATCGGTTACTCCACATCCTGAAGGGCTGCGAAGTCCTCTTCGCCGGTGCGGACCTTTACAACCTTCGCCACATTGTAGACGAAGATCTTGCCGTCGCCGATGTGACCGGTGTACAGGGCCTTCTTGGCCGCTCCGATCACCTTCTCCACCGAAATCTTGGAGACGATAACCTCAACCTTTACCTTCGGCAGCAGCGTGGAATCCACCACCGCGCCGCGGTAGCGCTCCGTGGAGCCCTTCTGAATGCCGCAGCCCATAACCTGCGTCATGGTCATGCCAGTCACGCCCAGCTCATTCAGGGCTCTCTTGAGCTCATCGAACTTCGAGAGACGGCAGATGATGGAGACCTTGTGCATACCGGTATCCAGGGACGGTGCGATTGCAGGCTCCTTTACCACCTTCACGGCGGCATCCTTCTGCGCCTCGGAAGCCTTTTCGAAGGAATCCTCGCCCAGATCCGTGTTCTCGTTGACGTTCATCTCCATGTTGGTGACATCGGTGATGGCGAAGCCGGAGTAAGCGCTGGCAAGGCCGTGCTCGTGCATATCCAGACCGTCGATCTCAACCTGCTCCGGAACACGCAGGCCGATGGTCTTGTCGATCAGCTTGAAGACGATGAACATTACGATCAGTACGTACACATCAATGGCAACAATGCCCAGCACCTGAATGCCCAGCTGTGCGAAGCCGCCGCCGTAGAACAGGCCGACACCCACGCCGTCCGCGCCGGTGGAGAACAGACCTACGGCAATGGTTCCCCAGATGCCGTTTGCCATGTGAACGGATACGGCACCGACCGGATCGTCAATCTTTGCAACGTTGTCGAAGAACTCAACCGAGAAAACAACCAGGAAGCCTGCCACCAGGCCGATGAAGAAGGCGCCCACCGGAGACACGCAGTCGCAGCCTGCGGTAATAGCCACCAGACCGGCCAGTGCACCGTTGAAGGTCATGGACACATCCGGCTTGCCGTAGCGCTTCCAGGTGAAGATCATGGTGACAACCGTGGCTACCGCTGCTGCCAGGTTGGTGGTCATGAATGCGTTGGAGGCATTGATGGCATCGTCTGCCGTTGCCATTGCTGCGGTAGAGCCGCCGTTGAAGCCGAACCAGCAGAACCAGAGGATGAACACGCCGAGTGCAACCGCCGTCATGCTGTGGCCGGGAATGGCTCTTGCCTTTCCGTTCTTGTCATACTTGCCGATGCGGGGTCCCAGAAGCGCTGCACCCAGGCAGGCAATGATGCCGCCGACGTTGTGCACGACTGCAGAACCTGCGAAATCGTGGAAGCCCAGCGTGGAGAGCCAGCCGCCGCCCCAGGCCCAGTGGCCGCTGATGGGATAGATCAGCAGCGAGATGGCTGCGGAATATACGCAATAGGCCTTGAAGTTGGTGCGCTCTGCCATGGAGCCGGAAACGATGGTGGCTGCGGTTGCACAGAACACCGTCTGGAAAATAACATAGCACCAAAGAGGCATTGTCTGCGGCACGGTGCTGTTCGTTGCATCGTAGACGCCGCGGATCAGAGGATCAAAGCCTCCGATCAGGGGATTCAGGCTCCCGAACATAAGGCCGAAGCCCACCAGCCAGTAGCAGGGCGTTCCGATGCAGAAGTCCATCATGTTCTTCATCAGAATGTTGCCCGTGTTCTTGGCTCTCGTTAAACCGGCCTCACACAGAGCGAAACCGGCCTGCATGAAATAGATCAGCGCCGAAGCGATGAGAACCCATGCAACGGTACTCACATTGATTTCCATATCTCTACTCCTCTCTCCTCTTCTGCCGCCGCCTGCTGCATCTGTCCGCTTCCTCTGCCTCTGCGGTCAGAGCAATCCTGCCGCGGGAACAGAAAAAGGAGCCAAAACCCGTTAAATCTCAGGTTCCGGCTCCTTTGCCTCATCTTCGTATGCAGCCGAGCAGCGACGTCTCTTGCTCATGCAACACATTGTATACATGTATGTATCTCACTGCAATCCGCAGATCGCACAAGATTTTAGCAAAATTTAAGCGTTCTTTGGTACTTGTTCCGTCCCGGGCACGATCCCTCCGGTCTCAGGATTCCCGCAGATTGGAATATCCCATCAGGAACGCATCCACATCATGGGCACAGCGGCGTCCCTCCGCGATGGCCCACACCACCAGCGACTGGCCGCGGTGCATGTCCCCTGCCGTGAATACCTTTGGCACGTTGGTCGCATATGCATCCTCTGCCGCCGTTGCCACGACGCCCCGCTGCGTGAGCTTTACGCCGAAGGCCTCCGCCGTGTAGGGCTGGCAGCCGGTAAAGCCCGCCGCAATCAGAAGGAGCTCGCAGGGAAGGGTCTTTTCCGACCCCTCCACCAGCGTCATCTGGCGGTTCTCAAAGCGGACCTTCGCGGTGACAATCTCCTTCAGCTCGCCCTTTTTGTTCGTATGGAACTCCTTGACAGTGGTCTCATACACCCTGGGATCGTGGCCAAAGCGCGTGATCGCCTCCTCATGACCGTAATCGGTCTTGAGCACCTTCGGCCACTCCGGCCAGGGATTGGACGCAGACCGCTCCGCCGGAGGCTGCGGCATCATCTCCAGGGCCGTCACCGATTTGCAGCCGTGGCGCAGCACCGTGCCGATGCAGTCATTGCCGGTATCGCCGCCGCCGACCACCACAACATTCTTGCCGGCCGCATTGATGAAATCGTTCCTCCCGGCAAAGGTCTCCACGTCTCTGGACTCTGCCTCCAGCCAGGTGCCGGTGGACTCCTCCAGGCCATGGTTCAGGAGGCTCTTCGTCGTCGATGTCAGGAAATCCACGGCATAGTAGATGCCCTTTATCGCAGCGGGATCGCCTCCCTTGAGCCCTCTTGCCTGCTTGGCACCGCACGAGAGAACCACGGCATCGTACCCATCCAGCAGCTCCTTGGCCGTCACATCCACGCCGACGTTGACGCCCGTGCGGAACACAACGCCTTCCGCCTCCATGAGCTGCTTTCTGCGGTAAATCACGCTCTTGTCCAGCTTCATGTTCGGAATGCCGTACATGAGAAGGCCGCCGATCCGGTCCTCCCGCTCGAACACGGTCACCGCATGTCCGCGATGGTTCAGCTCATCCGCCGCCGCCAGTCCGGAGGGACCTGCGCCGACAACCGCCACCTTCTTGCCGCTGCGCACCTTCGGGATGCGGGGCTGCAGATAGCCGTTTGCAAAGGCCGTCTCAATGACAAAGAGCTCGTTGTCGTGAACGGTGACCGGTTCCCCGTATTCCCCGTTGATGCAGGCCTTCTCACACAGCGCAGGACACACCCTTCCCGTGAACTCCGGGAAATTGCTGGTCTTGATCAGCCTGGAAAAGGCATGCTCGTAATGACCCTGATAAATCTGATCGTTCCACTCCGGAATCAGGTTGTGCAGGGGACACCCTGTGACCATGCCGGAGAGCTTCATCGCCGACTGGCAGAACGGCACGCCGCAGTTCATGCAGCGGGCCCCCTGACGGCGTCTCTCCTCCTCGGAAATGGGACGGTGGAACTCCTTAAAGGTTGTCAGACGTTCCCCGGCCGGCACGTCAATGTTGTTCCGGCGGTTGTATTCCAGAAATCCGGTTGCCTTGCCCATTATGCAGTCACCTCCTCAAATGCTTCCAGGACCGCATTGTCATGCGAGATGCCCTGCTCCTCGTATTTGCTGATGGCCGTCAGCATTCTCTGATAGTCATTCGGCAGAATCTTCTTGAAATCCGCAACCTTATGGTCAAAATCCGCCAGGATCTGTGCCGCCAGGGCGGAGCCTGTCTCCCTCTCGTAATCCATCAGGATTTCCTTCAGCTCGGAAATGTCGTACTTATCCGTGACCTCCTGCAGGGAATCCATGTCCTTGTTCATGCGGCGATACAGGGTGTGGTCGCTGTCCAGAACATAGGCAATGCCGCCCGACATGCCGGCCGCGAAATTCTTGCCGGTAGGTCCGAGAATGACGGCGCGTCCGCCCGTCATGTACTCCAGGCCGTGGTCACCGCAGCCCTCCGCCACGGCAACCGCACCGGAATTGCGGACACAGAAGCGCTCACCCGCAATGCCGCAGATGTACGCCTTGCCTGCCGTTGCGCCGTACAGGGCAACGTTTCCGACGATGATGTTCTCCGCCGCCTTAAAGGGAGACTTCGCCGGAGGGACCACCACCAGCTTGCCGCCGGAAAGTCCCTTGCCGAAGCCGTCGTTGGCATCGCCAGAGAGACGGAGCGTCAGCCCCTTCGGAATGAAGGCGCCGAAGGACTGGCCGCCGCCGCCCTCTGCATGAACCACGAAGGTATCCTCCGGCAGGTTGCTGCCGAACACTCTTGTAATGTCCGAGCCCAGAATCGTACCAAAGGACCGATCCGTGCTGGAAACCTTCAGGGAGACCTCCATCGGCTTGATCCTTGCAGCCGCGCTCTTCATCTCTACGCCGGAGCGCAGCGCCGGTCCTCTGCCGGTACCGGCATAGGTCGTCTCCGCCGCCGGCTGCGCCGCGGGAATCTCTATCCTTGCCTTCCGCAGTGCCTCATGGAAGGCCGGCAGCAGGACAGACACGTCCTTCGTGTTCTCCAGGTGGAAATTGTAAATGTGCTCTCTGTCGAAATGCGCTTCCTTTGCATGCGCATAGACAGGATCGAGGATTCTGGAGAGATTCACCTCCTCCGCCCGGTGCGTGATCAGGCTGTCGCGCTTCTTGAGGCAGTCGGTGCGTCCCACCATCTCCTCCACCGTACGGAAGCCCAGCGATGCCATGATCTCACGCAGCTGTCTTGCGATGAAGAGCATGAAGTTCATGACATATTCCGGCTTGCCGGCAAAGCGCCTGCGGAGCACCTCGTTCTGCGTGGCAACGCCCACCGGGCAGGTGTCCTTATTGCACACGCGCATCATCATGCAGCCCATGCAGACCAGCGGAGCCGTCGCAAAGCCGAACTCCTCGGCTCCCAGCAGCGCCGCAATGGCCACATCGCGTCCGCTCATGAGCTTCCCGTCCGTCTCCACGCACACTCTGTCGCGCAGTCCGTTCTCCACCAGCGCCTGATGCGTCTCCGCCAGGCCCAGCTCCCACGGAAGTCCTGCGTTGTGAATCGACGAAACCGGGGCTGCTCCGGTGCCTCCGTCATATCCGGAAACCAGAATTACCTGTGCTCCCGCCTTGGCCACGCCGCTGGCAATCGTGCCGACACCGGCCTCCGACACCAGTTTTACGGAGATTCTGGCATACCGGTTGGCGTTCTTCAGATCGTAGATCAGCTGTGCCAGGTCCTCGATGGAATAGATATCGTGGTGCGGCGGCGGGGAGATCAGGGATACGCCGGGTGTGGAATACCTTGTCCGCGCGACCCAGGGGTATACCTTCTTGCCGGGCAGATGTCCGCCCTCGCCGGGCTTTGCGCCCTGCGCCATCTTGATCTGGATCTCCATGGCGCTTCCGAGATATTCCGAGGTGACGCCGAAGCGTCCGGAGGCCACCTGCTTGATGGCGGAATTCCGCTCGGTTCCGAAGCGTGCGGGATCCTCTCCGCCCTCGCCGGTGTTGGACTTTCCGCCCAGACGGTTCATGGCAATGGCCATGGTCTCATGGGCCTCCTGTGAGATGGAGCCGTAGGACATGGCCCCGGTCTTAAAGCGCTTGACGATCTCCTCGGCGGGCTCTACCTCCTCCAGCGGCACTGCCGGCTGCTGCGGCACGAAATCCATCAGTCCGCGGAGGGTGTGCGGGCGCGCGGAGTCATCCACCAGCTCCGTATAGACCCGGAACTGCTCATAGCTGCCCTTTTTCACCGCCTGCTGCAGATTCACGATGGTCTCCGGGCTGTAGAGATGATCCTCCTTGTCCTTGCCGCTCCGGAGACAGTGGAAGCCGATGCTGTCGAGAGATGTGTCCGTGCCCAGTCCCAGCGGATCAAAGGCATGGTCGTGGCGGAAGGCAACGCCCTCCTCAATTTCCCGGATGCCGATTCCGCCGACGCGGGATACTGTTCCGGTGAAATACCGGTCGATTACGTCCTCAGACAGACCGATGGCCTCGAAAATACGGGCCGACTGATAGGACTGAATGGTCGAAATTCCCATCTTCGCCGCAATCTTGACAACGCCGGAGAGCAGCGCCTTGTTGTAGTCCTCGATGGCGATGTGGTAATCCTTATCCAGAATTCCCTTATCGATCAGCTCCGCGATGCACTCATGGGCCAGATACGGGTGAATGGCCCGGGCGCCGAAGCCCAGAAGGGTTGCCATCTGGTGCACGTCTCTCGGCTCGCCGGACTCCAGCACGATGGAAACCTTGGTGCGCTTCTTCGTCCGCACCAGATGCTGCTCCACGGAGGAGACGGCAAGGAGCGAGGGGATCGGCACATGGTTCTCATCCACGCCGCGGTCCGACAGGATGATGATGTTCTTGCCCTCTGCCGCAGCGCGGTCCACTGCTATGTTCAGCTGCTCCAGCGCACGGGCCAGCGAGGTGTTCTTGTAGTAAAGGAGCGAAATCGTCTCCGTATGGAAGCCCGGCTGATCCAGCGCCTTGATCTTCATGATGTCAACGCCGGTGAGGATCGGGTGGTTCACCTCCAGCACACGGCAGTTCTCCGCCTTCTCGTTCAGCAGATCACCGTCCGAGCCGATGTAGACCGTGGTATCCGTCACGACCTTCTCGCGAAGCGAGTCGATGGGCGGATTCGTCACCTGTGCGAACAGCTGCTTGAAATAGTTGAACAGCAGCTGATGCTGGCGGGAGAGAACGGCCAGCGGCACGTCGTGTCCCATCGAGGCCGTGGGCTCCACGCCGTTTTCGGCCATGGGCAGAATTCCGCCCCGGACATCCTCGTAGGTATATCCGAATACCTTGTACAGCTGATCCCGCAGGAACTGATCGTGGGTCGGGATCTTCTTGTTGGGAATCGGGAGCCTGGACAGATGCAGCAGGTTCCCGTCCAGCCATTCGCCGTAGGGCTCATGTCCCGCGTAGCGGCTCTTGCATTCCTCATCGGAGATGATCTTCTGCTGCTGCGTATCCACCAGGAGAATGCGTCCCGGCTCCAGCCTTGATTTCTTCACGATATGCTCCGGTGCAATGTCCAGAACGCCGACCTCCGAGGCCAGGATCAGGCGATTGTCATCGGTGATGTAATAGCGGGAGGGACGAAGGCCGTTCCGATCCAGCGTTGCGCCCAGCATGTCGCCGTCCGAGAACAGGATGGCGGCAGGGCCGTCCCAGGGCTCCATCATCGTTGCATAGTAATGGTAGAAGTCCTTCTTGTCCTGCTCCATGAAGCGGTTGTTCTTCCAGGGCTCGGGCACGATCACCATCATGGCAAGGGGCAGCGGCATTCCGTTCATATAAAGGAATTCCAGCGTATTGTCCAGCATGGCGGAATCGGAGCCCTTCTCGGAGATGACCGGGAAGATCTTGTCGATGTCCTTCTCCATGACCGGCGAGGACATGGTTTCCTCACGGGCCAGCATACGGTCAATATTGCCGCGGATGGTATTGATCTCTCCGTTGTGTGCGATCATGCGATAGGGATGCGCACGGTTCCAGGAGGGGGTGGTGTTGGTGGAGAAGCGGGAGTGCACAATGGCAATGGCCGTCTCATAATCCCGATCCTGCAGGTCGTCATAGAATTTGCGCAGCTGCATGACCAGGAACATGCCCTTGTACACAATGGTGCGGGAGGAAAGGGAGCAGATATAGGTATCCTCCGAGCTCTGCTCGAACTCCCTTCTCACCACATAGAGCTTGCGGTCGAAGGCAATGCCCTTCTCCACGAACTCCGGCTTCTCAATGAAGCACTGCATGATGCAGGGCATGGAATTCCTGGCCAGATCGCCCAGAATTTCCGGATGCACCGGCACGGTTCTCCATCCCAGGAGCTTGAGTCCCTCCTTGCGGATGATCACCTCCAGCATACGCATGGCAAAGGTTCTCTTGAGCGTATCCTGCGGGAAAAAGAACATGCCGACGCCGTATTCCCGTTCCTTTCCGACCTTAATGCCGGCCGCCAGCGCTGCCTTCTTGAAAAACTTATGGCTGATCTGGGTCAGAATGCCCACGCCGTCACCCACCTTGCCGGTGGCATCCTTGCCGGCCCGGTGCTCCAGCTTCTCAACGATATGCAGGGCATCGTCCAGAACCTGATAGTCCTTATGCCCGTCGATGTTCACGATGGTGCCGATTCCGCAGGCATCATGCTGCTCCTCCAGGCCTTCGAATAATTCTCTTCTGTACTGTTCCTGTGATTTCTTCATATTCTCTGATTCTCTTCGATTTTCTCGATTTTCTTTTTCCCCGATGACGTCCGCTGCCTTCCGAAGATCTCCGGAATCACAGCGCTTTCCATCCCCGGGTCTTCTCTGTTCCCGGGTACGCAACAATTCCTGATCCGCTTTCCGGGTCAGGAATTGTGCATCGCCCTTCCTTGGCAATACCTCTGTTGTATCTGTTCCGCACCTGCCGATTTCAGCAGAAACCGGGCGCCTGCGGACGGACGGATTCATGACCGTCCGGGACGCCGTTCTCAGCGAAGCGAGAACAGCATCTGTGCATACGTGGGATACGGAAGATAGCCGTCCGGAATGATGGCCTCTGCCTTATCCACCGAAGCGCGCAGCTCGTCCATATCCGTCAGGATGGTCTCCTGATAGAACTTCGCAGCCTTGAGGACATCCGCCTCGCCCTCTGCCTTCTTGGTGTCGGCATCCAGCTTTGCAAGAGAAATGCTGATCTTCTCGGA
>CAVKMX010000074.1:10437-12006 GCA_963657295.1 Clostridium sp. CAG:302 | reverse complement strand
CCCGGACTGGACATTCTCCGCCACCCTGTCGCCTGGCGGGCGTCTGTACAGTAACCTGCGGCGGGGGCGGAAACCCTCCGGGAAGCGTTCCCGCTTGCACTTGCCATGGCCTGCTGATAAACTGTTTTTGTTCAGAGCAGTCAAAAAAGCCGGCAGGAGCCGTGCTTTTTTTGGAAGGAGCGCTGAAAACAGATGAGCCGGCTGCAGGCGCAGGTGCGCGCACAGGGCGCGGCTTTTCAGGGTGCAAGGAGGTGTCCCCCAATGGCAAAGGTAACATTTGATTATTCAAAGGCAAAGGGCTTTGTTTCGGAGAGCGAGGTCGAGAACATCAAGAGCCAGGTTCTGGCGGCGAAGGAGCTGCTGGTGTCCGGAACCGGCGCAGGCAATGATTTCCTCGGCTGGGTGAATCTTCCTGAGGACTATGACAGGGAAGAGTTTGCGTGCATCAAGAAGGCAGCCGAGAAGATTCAGGGAGATTCCGAGGTTCTGCTGGTACTGGGTATCGGCGGCTCCTACCTGGGGGCCCGCGCGGCCATCAATTTCCTGCGCCACAGCTTCTACAACAGCGTTTCCCGGGAAATCCGGAAGGCACCCGAGATTTATTTTGCAGGCAATTCCATCAGCGGAACCTATCTGGCCCACCTGGTGGAGGTGATCGGTGACCGGGATTTCTCCATCAACGTCATTTCGAAGTCCGGGACAACGACGGAAACGTCCATTGCCTTCCGTCTCTTCCGCGATCTGGCGGAGAAGAAATACGGCAAGGAGGGAGCGGCAAAGAGAATTTACGCCACCACCGATAAGGCAAGGGGGGCACTCAAGACCCTGGCTGACGCGGAAGGGTATGAGACCTTTGTCATTCCGGACAATGTGGGCGGACGGTTCTCGGTTCTGACGGCAGTCGGTCTGCTGCCCATTGCCGTGTCCGGCGCAGACATTGACAAGCTGATGGCAGGTGCTGCGGAAGGAAGAAGGCTGGCGCTGGAATCGGATTATGCCGACAATGACGCGCTGCAGTATGCGGCACTGCGCAATATTTTCCTGCGAAAGGGCAAGTCGGTTGAGATTCTTGCCAATTACGAGCCCTCTCTGCACTACACCTCGGAGTGGTGGAAGCAGCTGTACGGCGAATCGGAGGGCAAGGATAAGAGAGGCCTCTTCCCGGCCAGCGTGGATCTGACCACGGATCTGCATTCCATGGGTCAGTTCATTCAGGACGGGGCGCGCATCATGTTCGAGACGGTGCTGCATGTGGAGAAGCCGCGTGCAGACGTTACGATCGGTGCAGATGCCGAGAATCTGGACGGTCTGAACTTCCTCGCAGGCAAGACCATGCAGTTCGCAAATGAGGCGGCCATGAACGGAACCATCCTCGCGCATACGGACGGCAGCGTCCCGAATCTGATGGTGCAGATTCCGGAGCAGACCGAAGAGTATCTGGGACAGCTGTTCTATTTCTTTGAATTTGCGTGCGGCGTATCCGGATATCTTCTGGCCGTAAACCCGTTCAACCAGCCGGGCGTGGAGTCCTATAAGCACAACATGTTCGCACTTCTGGGCAAGCCGGGC
>CAVKMX010000074.1:0-10427 GCA_963657295.1 Clostridium sp. CAG:302 | reverse complement strand
GCGCTGAAGGCCAGACTGGCGGACTGAGGCATCAGGACCTCCGACCGGAGCCGGAGCTGCGGAAAAGGCACAGCTGATTTTACGGCCTGCGGGAGGCTGCGTGAGCAGACGGGATGCTTTGACACAGATTTGGAAAAGGATTGTCCCGGGCATGGGGCGGTGAAAGGGCAGGCGGAAGGTTGCATCCGCCTGCCCTTTCTGAAGAAGAACCGCCGGGGACGGGGTACAGCGGAGGATAGGCTTGTATGAAGATATCGCGCAGGAACGCGGCCGGGGAGATTCGCGGGAGGAGCTTTGCAGGCAGGAACGGAGGCGTGCTGCCCTCGCTGTATTTTCCGGCGCTGGAGCAGGGCGGAACGGCGATGAATCTCATCTCCACCCGGGAGGGCGGGGTCTCCGGAGGAGAGTTTGCCACCTTGAATCTGACGGTGGGACGCGGTGATACCAGGGAGAATGTGCTGGAGAATTTCACGCGGGTCGCCGCGGCGTTCGGAACGGATCTGTCCCACTGCGTGTGCTCGCACCAGGTGCACGAAACCAACGTCATCCGCGTGCGGCGGGAGGACGGCGGAGCAGGGCTGCTGTTCCCTGTACCGTGGGAGAGTGCGGACGGCCTGATCACGAACGAGCCGGGGCTGGTGCTGTCCACCTTCTATGCGGACTGTGTGCCGCTTCTGTTCGTGGATCCCGTACGGCGGGCAGTCGGCGTGAGCCATTCGGGCTGGAGAGGAACGGCGGGGCGGATTGGGACGAAGACCGTACGGAAAATGACGGAGGAATTCGGCTCGGATCCCGGGGATCTGCTGGTGGGAATCGGGCCCTCCATCTGCAGGGAGCATTATGAGGTCAGCGAGGACGTGGCGGAGGTTTTCCGAAGAGAATTTCCAGGACGGGAAAAGGAGCTGCTGGAATTCCGCGGCAATCCGGGGCACGTGCAGCTGGATCTTTGGAGTGCCTGCCGGATCGGTCTGGAGGAGGCCGGTGTTGCACCGGAGCACATCCATGTGACGGACGTCTGCACGGCCTGCAATCCGGAGCTCCTGTTCAGTCATCGGGTAACCCATGGGCGGCGGGGGAATTTTGGCGTTTTCGTAATGCTGCGGCCTTGTCTCGGGACATGAAACCGCTACAATGGAAGTGACGCCGCCGGGCAGGCGGGCGCCGGACAGACACCCGATACAGGGCAGCACAGGAACAGAACGATAAGGAGACAGGGAGGACAACGCAATGCCGGCATGGTTGAAGGACGCTGTATTCTATGAGATTTATCCTCAATCCTTCTGCGATTCCAACGGGGACGGAATCGGGGATTTCAACGGAATTGTATCAAAGCTGGATTACATCAGAGATCTGGGCTGCAACGCCCTTTGGATCAACCCCTGCTACGATTCTCCGTTCAAGGATGCCGGATACGATGTGCGGGATTACAAAAAGGCGGCACCCCGCTACGGCACCAACGAGGAGCTGGTGAATCTGTTCCGAAGGGCCCATGAGAAAGGAATGCATGTGCTCCTGGACCTGGTGCCCGGACACACCTCGGAGGAGCACCCGTGGTTCCTGGAGAGTCAGAGGGCGGAGCAGAACGAATATTCCGACCGGTATGTGTGGACGATGGATGTTTTCGCCGGCATGGCGGGACGCCCCTACGTAGCAGGAGAGTCGGAGCGGGAAGGCGCGTACATGCTGAATTTCTTCAAATGCCAGCCGGCGCTGAATTACGGCTTTCTTCATCCGGATCAGCCCTGGCAGAAGCCGATGGATGATCCGGCGTGCATTGCCACCAAGGAGGCGATGAAGGATGTCATCCGCTTCTGGCTTGACCAAGGGTGCGACGGGTTCCGTGTGGACATGGCGGATTCTCTGGTCAAGGGAGATGACGAATGCAAAACCGGAACCTCCCGCATCTGGAGGGACGTCCGCAGGATGCTGGACCGCGATTATCCGGAGGCGGCCCTGGTCTCGGAATGGAGCAATCCGGAGCTGTCCTTAAAGGCCGGCTTCCATATGGACTTCATGCTGGATGGATGGAGCCGGCCGTGCTCCTATCTCCTGCGGGATTACAACAATCACGGCGCACATGTGGTGAGCCGGAGAGGGTACACGGACGGTGAGAAGGCGGACTGGGTGGTGGACCGCACGTATTTCAAGAAGGATGCCGGCGGCACCATTCGCTCCTTCCTGAATGATTATGAGCGCATGTATGCCAACACCAGGGAGGATGGCTACATCTGCTTCATCACCTGCAACCACGATACGCCGCGGCTGACGATGAATCTGGATGACAGGGAGAGACGCCTTGCCTTTGCATTCCTGTTCACGATGCCGGGGGTTCCGTTCCTGTATTACGGCGATGAGATCGGCATGCGGTACCGCCACCTTCCGACCAAGGAGGGCGGCTACAACCGCACCGGCACCAGAACTCCGATGCAGTGGAATGAGGGGGCCAACCTGGGATTCTCATCGGCTGCGCCGGAGCAGCTCTATCTGCCGGTGGATCCTGCGGAGGATGCACCAACGGCCGCTGGGGAACAGGCAAAGGCGGATTCGATTTATCACACGGTGAAGGATCTTCTGACGCTGCGTCATGCCTGGAAGGATCTGCAGGCGGACGGAAGCTTTGCATCGGTCTATGCGGAGGATACGGAGCCGATGTACGTCTATCGGAGAGGCGGACTGCTCCTGGCGGTGAACCCCTCCTCATCGGCGAGGAGCGTTGCGCTCCCTGCGGGCGATCGGGGAACGCATACGGAGACGCTTTTCACAATCGGAGGCGGGTCCTGCGACGGAACGAGAATTCTGCTGGATCCGCAGAGCTTTATCGTGCTGCGGTAGGGCAGTGTGAGGAAACGCGGCGGCGTTTCCGGAAGGGAGAACGGTTTTATGAAAAATGTGAAGACCGTGGTACAGGACACTGTATGGATCGGGGGGAGCGACAGACGGCTGGCGCTGTTCGAGAATCTGTTCCCGCTCCCCAAGGGCGTGTCCTACAACAGCTATGTGGTTCTGGACGAGAAAACAACCATCTTTGATACGGCGGATGTCAGCATCGCCGATCAGTACATGGAGAATCTGCAGTCTGTGCTGGCGGACCGCCGGCCGGATTACCTGGTGGTGCTGCACATGGAGCCGGATCACTGCGCTCTGCTCGAGGCCGTCCTGACGCGCTATCCGCAGACGACCGTGGTATCCTCCGCGCAGACCTTCAAGTTCATCGGGCAGTTCTTCCCGAAGCTTGCGATCGGGAACCGGCAGATCGTCAAGGAGGGAGATGTCCTGTGTACCGGAGCCCATACCTTCCGCTTTGTGGCGGCGCCCATGGTGCACTGGCCGGAGGTGCTCTTTGCCTATGATGAGACCACACGGGCACTCTTTTCGGCGGATGCCTTCGGCACCTTCGGCGCGCTGGAGGGCAGTGTTTTTGCAGATGAATGCGATTTTGAAGCGCACTGGCTGGAGGAGGCCCGCCGGTATTATGCCAACATTGTCGGCAAGTACGGCCCGCAGGTGCAGGCGGTTCTGCGGAAGGCGGCCGGACTGGACATTGCGGCTCTTCTGCCGCTTCACGGACCGGTCTGGAGAGCCAATCTGGATTGGCTGATCGGTAAATATCAGACCTGGAGCACGTATGCACCGGAGACGGATGACATTCTGGTGGTATACGGCTCGCTGTACGGTCATACGGCCAGTGCCGCAGAGAGCTTTGCGGCGGCCGTACGGGAGAAGAGCGGACGGAACGCGGCAGTCTATGATGCGTCCAAGACGGACATTTCCTATCTGATCGCGGAGGTGTGGCGGTGCCGCCGGATTGTCATCTTCTGCCCTACCTACAATGCGGGGCTGTATCCGCCGATCGCCCGGTTCCTGGAGGACATGGAGGCACTGGCGGTTCAGAACCGGACCTTTGCTCTGGCGGAGAACGGGACCTGGGCACCGGCGACCGTGAAGCCCATGCGGGCGAAGCTGGAGACATGGAAAAACTGCACGGTACTGGATACGGCGCTTACCATCCGCAGCGCACTTTCTGCCGCAGACGAGGAGGCTCTGGATGCCTTTGCGGCAGCCGTGGCAGGGGCGTGAGAGAGGCGGCACGCTGCTCAGAGGAAGAGGATCGGAAGAACAAAGGAGGACGAATGAGAAAGACGAAAATTATCTGCACATTGGGCCCGTCCAGTGACAGCGAGGAGATGATCGGACGGCTGATCGATGCCGGCATGAATGTCGCACGCTTTAATTTCTCCCATGGGACCCATGAGGAACAGGCGCAGAAATTCGAGCGCCTTAAGAAGGTCCGCATTGAGAAGAACCTTCCGGTGGCGGCGCTGCTGGACACCAAGGGACCGGAGATCCGGACCCGTGATTTCAAGGGCGGCAAGGTGATGCTGGAGGCCGGTCAGAAGTTCACGCTGACGACCCGCAGTCTGGACGGAGACAGCACCATTGCGTCGGTCACCTACAAAGATCTGCCGAAGGATGTGCAGGTCGGCGGGAGCATTCTCATCGATGACGGACTGATCGAGCTGCGGGTGGATGACGTCAGGGGAACCGAGATCGAGTGCACCGTGGTCAACGGCGGACCGGTGTCCAACCACAAGGGAATCAATGTGCCGGGAGCGGAGTTGTCCATGCCCTTCATCAGCGAGCAGGATCGGAGCGATATCGAGTTCGGCTGCGTTCTGGGCTTTGATTACATTGCGGCCTCCTTCACCCGAACGGCGGAGGACATTCGGGAAATCCGCCGGATCCTGGCGCGGTATAAGAGCAAGATCAAGATCATTGCGAAGATCGAGAGCGTGCAGGGTGTCCGCAACCTGGAGGAGATTCTCGATGAGGCAGACGGCATCATGGTGGCGCGCGGCGACCTTGGCGTTGAGGTCCCCCTGGAGGATGTGCCGATGCTCCAGAAGAGAATGATCCGTCTGGCGGAGCAGAAGGGGAAGATCTGTGTGACGGCCACGCAGATGCTCGACTCGATGATGCACAATCCCCGCCCGACGAGAGCGGAGACAACGGATGTGGCCAATGCCATCTATGACGGGACGACCGTCATCATGCTCTCCGGCGAGACGGCCAACGGCTCCTATCCGGTAGAGGCGGTGAAGACGATGTCCCGCATTGCAGAGCGGACAGAGCAGGACATCGACTATGCGTCCCGCATGGATTCCCGGAGTGTTTCCGACAGAAGCGACATCACATCGGCCATCTCGCACGCCACCTGCACCATCGCGGATGATGTGCACGCAGACGCCATCATCACGGTAACGCTCTCAGGCTTTACGGCGAGGCGCCTTGCTGCGCACAAGCCGGTCTGCCCGATCATCGCCTGCACAACCAGCAAGGAAACGGCCTGCCAGATGAATCTTCTGTTCGGCGTACAGCCGGTCATCATTCCGCAGGAGCCGACGGCAGATCTTCTGTTCGAGGCCGCCATCAATATGGCAAAGCTGGCAGGGTACGTGGAGCCGGGGGCCAAGGCTGTGCTGACGGCGGGGATTCCGCTGGGAGTGTCGGGCAATACCAACATGATCCGCTGCATCGATGTGTGGTGAGCCATGAGCGGTTCGGAGCATCAGATCTACTGCCTGCTGGGGAAAAGCGCATCCGGGAAGGATACCGTGTACCGAAGGCTGCTGGAACGGGCGGCCCAGGAGGGGAGGGAGCTGGGAAGAGTGGTCCCTTATACCACCCGGCCGATCCGCACCGGGGAGCAGAACGGCGTTACGTATTATTATGAGTCGGATGCGCAGTTCGCCCGGGACAAGGCGGCGGGGCGCATCCTTGAGTCACGGGATTACCGGACGGTACACGGGGTCTGGCATTATTACACGAAGGACGACGGCCAGATCCGGCTGGAGGAGCGCAGCTACCTTCTCATCGGAACACTGGAATCCTATCTGTCTTTCCGGGACCATTTCGGTCCGGGACGGGTGGTGCCCCTGTACCTCGAGCTCGACCCGGGGGAGAGACTGGAGCGGGCGCTTCGCAGAGAACGTAAGGAGCCGTCGCCCAGGTATGCGGAGCTGTGCCGGCGGTTCCTTGCGGACGAACAGGATTTCGCGGAGGAGAAGCTCCTTGGCGCCGGCATTACCGAGCGATACCGGAATGACAGCGTTGACAGCTGTGTGGAAGAAGTGTGGAAGAGGATATGTCGGGAATCGGATTTGACGCAGTGATCGGACAGAAAATGGCCGTAGCTCACCTGCAGAATGCCATACGGACGGGGCATCTGTCCCAGGCGTATCTGATTCACGGCGAAAAGGGATCCGGGAAGACAGCACTTGCGTCGGCGCTTTCTGCGGCGGTCCAGTGTGAGCATCCGAAGGAAGAGAACGGAATGACAGAGCCCTGCGGGGGCTGTCCCTCCTGCAGACAGATTGCAGCAGGAAGTCATCCGGATGTGGTATGGGTGACCAATGAACGGGTCGGCGCGGTCACGAAGACGGCGGCGATCGGTGTCGCAGCTGCCCGCTTCGTGCAGTCCGACGCAGCCGTCAAGCCCTACCGGGGACCCTATAAGATCTATATCATTCCGGATGCGGACCGAATGAATCCGCAGGCACAGAACGCACTCCTTAAAACGCTGGAGGAGCCGCCGGCCTACGTCATGGTGCTGCTCCTTTCGGACAACCCGGCTGCCTTTCTGCCGACGGTCCTCTCCCGCTGCACGGCCATCCGTCTGCAGCCGGCGCCGGAGGCAGAGCTCCTGCAGGCGCTGGAGAAGGAAGGCATCTGCGGGGAGGCGGCCAGGACGGCGGCAAGGCTGTCCCACGGCAATCCGGGCAGGTGCCGGGCGCTGACCGGCGAAGAACTGCAGGCGTTCCTGCAGGAGACGATTGACCTGCTGCAGAGTCTGAAGGATGCGGATGCCGGCAGGATCCTCGCCTTTGCACAGAAGCTCGCGGGCGATAAGGACGGCAGGGAATCTCGAATGGAGGATTTTCTGGATTTTGCACGGAGCTGGTACCGGGATCTTCTGGTGAGGAAGAGCACCGGAGCGGAGGACAGCTTGATTTTCCGCGAACAGATCCCTTATATTAGAAGTGCTGCGGCGTCGCTGTCCTATCAGGGGCTGCAGCGGAGCATGGAAGCGTTTGATGAGGCGGAAAGACGGCGAAGGAGCAAAGAGAGCGATGCGCAGGTCGCGGAGCTCCTGCTCCTTCAGCTGCGCAGAAGCCTGCGGCAGGGCAGGGATTGAACAGATACGAAACATGGAAGAAATAGAAGAAATATGGAAGAAATGAAGAACGAAGAGGCTTTGGTCCGGGAGGCGGAGGAGACCGCACAGGCCCCGGAGGAGCCGCAGAAGAATACAACAGAGGAAGACGGCAGACAGGAACAGGAGGAGCTCCGCAGGAGTGTGGGAGCTCCTCTTACTATGGATGATTCGGATCTCATCGGTGTGGTGGGCGTCCGCTTCCGGACGGCAGGGAAATCCTACTATTTTGCCGTGGGGGATTTGCCGGTTCGGCGCGGCTCCCACGTTGTGGTGGAAACGGCGCGCGGGCTGGAATTCGGAACGAGCGTCTGCGATCCGATGAAGATTCACCAGAGGCAGTTCAAGGCGCCGATTAAGAAGATCATCCGCATGGCAGGCGAGGCGGATGAGAAGCGCGTGAAAGAGAACCGTGCCAGGGAGCGCGAGGCTTTTTCCGTCTGCTTTGAAAAGATTCGGGAGCATGAGCTGGACATGAAGCTGATCGATGCGGAGTATACCTTCGACAGCGGGAAGCTGCTGTTCTATTTCACATCAGACGGGCGGGTGGATTTCCGGGATCTGGTGAAGGATCTGGCAGGGATTTTTCATACCAGAATTGAACTGCGGCAGATCGGGGTTCGCGACGAAACCAAGATTCTGGGGGGCTACGGCATCTGCGGACGGCCGCTTTGCTGCCATACGTACCTGTCGGATTTCGTACCGGTGTCCATCAAGATGGCAAAAGAGCAGAATCTGTCGCTGAATCCGACGAAAATTTCCGGATCCTGCGGAAGACTGATGTGCTGTCTCAAGAACGAGGAAGAAACCTATGAGGAGCTGAACAAGAATCTTCCGAGGCTGGGCGATGAGGTCCAGACGGCGGAGGGACTGTCGGGCAGCGTGCTCAGTGTGGATATTCTCAAGCAGATGGTGCGCATCCTGGTGGAAATCGACGATGAGAAGGAGGTGCAGGAGCATGCGGCAGCTGCCCTGACCATCCTGCATCGAAGGAAACGCGGCCAGGCGAAGCCGAAGGTGAACCGCGCCGAGCTCAAGAACGCCGGCAAGAATACCCGGCAGAGCGGCCGTGCCGTCCGGGAAAAAGAGGGAACGGAACCGGGTGAAAGGGAGACGGATCATTCCGAACGTGCGGAGCGTCCGGAGCGGAGCGGCCGCACCGAGCGCGCAGAGAGAAGAGAACGGAACGAGCGGAATGAGCGTCCGGAGAGAAGAGAACGGAACGAGCGCACCGAGCGTCCGGAGAGAAGAGAACGGGGCGAACGCCCTGAGCGCCCGGAGAGAAGAGAACGGGGCGAGCGGAACGAGCGTCCGGAGAGAGCCGAGCGCAGAGACCGCTCCGGCCAGGCGGAGCGCCCGGAGAGACGGGAGCGTCCGGTGAACCGCAGGAACCGGAAAGAGCAGGGAGAGGGCACGGCGGCAAGACCGCGCACAGAGAGCGATCCCAGGGAAGCTGACGGCGAGAACACACGCAGACATTACAGGAACCGACGCAGGAGCAGCAATGACAGACCAAGAGAAGAGAAGCCTTCTGCGGCCGAATGAGAGAATCGATGATCTGCAGCGCAGCCGGCTGGAAATCATTCAGAATCCGGGGCGGTTCGCCTTCGGCATGGATGCGGTGCTGCTGTCTGGCTTTGCCCGCGCGGCAAAGGGAAACCAGGTCCTGGATCTTGGCACCGGCACAGGAATTCTGCCGCTGCTGATGAGCGCCAAAACAGCGGCAGAGCATTTCATCGGCCTGGAGCTGCAGCCGGAAAGCGCGGACATGGCCCGGCGAAGCGTTCAGATGAACGGGCTGGAGGAGCGCATCGAGATTGTGACGGGGGACATCAGAGAGGCAGGCGCATTGTTCGCGGCTGCTTCTTTTGATGTCATCACATCCAATCCGCCGTACATGACGAGGCAGCACGGCCTGCAGAATCCAAACGATGCGCTGGCCATCGCACGGCACGAAGTCTGCTGCAGCCTGGAGGATCTGGCCGCCGCCGCGGAGAAGCTCCTTCGCTTTGGGGGACATTTCTATCTGGTGCATCGGCCCTTCCGGCTGGCGGAGATCCTGTGCACGCTGTGCGCACATCATCTGGAACCCAAGAGAATGCGCCTGGTGCATCCCTATGCGGACCGGGAGCCGAACATGGTGCTGCTGGACTGTGTGCGGGGAGGACGCCCGCGCATTACGGTGGAGAAGCCCTTAATCGTATATGAGGCTCCGGGACAATACACGGCGGAAATTCTGGAGCTGTACGGATATTGAGACAGAGAGGAAAAGATGGACGAAAAGGGAACGGGGACGCTGTACCTGTGTGCGACCCCCATCGGAAATCTCGGAGACATTACGCTGCGTGTGCTGGAAACCCTCAGAACGGTGGATCTGATTGCCGCAGAGGACACCAGGAACACCCTGAAGCTGCTGAATCACTATGAGATCCATAAGCCCATGACCAGCTATCATGAGCACAACAAATACGAAAAGGCAGAGGAGCTCCTCGGCCGTCTTCAGAGGGGGGAGAGCATCGCAGTGGTCACGGATGCGGGAACGCCGGCCATTTCCGATCCCGGAGAGGTGCTGGCGGCCCTGTGCCTGGAGCGGGGGATCCGTGTGACATCGCTCCCCGGTGCATGCGCACTGATCACGGCCCTGACCATGACCGGCATGCCGGCACGAAGATTCTGCTTCGAGGGCTTTCTTCCGACAGACAAAAAGGAACGCGCGCATGTGCTGGCGCAGCTGGAACGGGAGGAGCGAACGATCATTCTGTATGAGGCACCGCACCATCTGCGGTCAACCCTGAAGGAGCTGCTGCAGGCGGCGGGAGACCGCAGGATTGTCCTGTGCAGAGAGCTGACCAAGAAATTCGAGGAGGCGGTGCCTTTTACTCTGGGGGAGGCCTGCGCATATTACGAGACAGCGGAGCCGAGAGGGGAATACGTGCTGGTTCTGGCCGGGGCAGATCCCGCGGAGCTGCGCAGGAAAGAGACAGCGGCCTGGGAGAGCATGAGCCTGCAGGAGCACATGGCGGTCTATGAAGAACAGGGAATTCCCCGCAAGGAGGCCATGAAAAAAGTGGCACAGGACCGGGGAATTCCGAAGCGTGAGGTGTATCGGGGACTCCTGGAGGAATGATGCGTCTGCTGCACGGCAGCAGGCACCGGCACCGTGATGGTTACTGTACAGACGCCCGCCGGTGACGGGTCCTGGCGGAGCTGTCCGTCC
>CAVKMX010000073.1:0-12036 GCA_963657295.1 Clostridium sp. CAG:302 | reverse complement strand
CGTCCTTGCCGTACAGGAAGATTGTCAATTCGCAGAGCGCATAGGTGATGGCAGGGCTCTCTCCGTCCCGCTCGTGCGCGATGGCCATGATGTCACGGCTCTTATGGTACTCCCCGATGGCCTTATAGACCTCGCTGATTCTGCACAGCGTCTCCGGGCTTTTCACATGGTTCCAGTCAATGCCGTCTGCGATCTGCGCAGCCTCCTCAAACCGTCTCTCGCCGATCAGCGTGTTGATTTCATTCAGGCTGAGCTTAAATTCGTACTTATCCACTTCGTTTTCCTCGTATTCCATGCGTCCGAAACAGGGCTCCCGCTGCAGCTCCTCCGCTGCTCTTATTCCGAACAATTCCGCGTACCGTTTACGATCCGAATGGCCTTCCGGCAGACGATGTGCTGTTGGCTGCGGTGCCTTGAATACACACAGTTTTCCAACATAAATGCAATCAAAATTTTAGCATATTGCCTAACTTTCTTGCAAGCTTGGCGAACTGCTCCAGCGAGAGCTTCTCCCCCCGGACGGACTCCGGCAGTCCCATCTCCCGGAGCGCCTCCTGCACCATTTCCCGATTCACTGCATAGGCCCCGTTCTGCAGTCCGTGCGACAGAGCATTCGCCAGGGTCTTGCGCCTCTGGTTGAAGGAGGCCCGGATCAGAGCGAACAGGAATTTCTCATCCGCCTCCACCGGAGGGGCCTTGCGCATCTGCAGCCGCAGAACCGCCGAATCCACGCCGGGCCTTGGAACAAAGCAGCCGGGCGGCACGATGCAGACCCGTTCCGGCTCCGAATAATAGCGGACGGCCAGGGACAATGCGCCGTACTCCTTATCCTTCTCCGTGGCCAGAATCCGATCTGCCACCTCCTTCTGCACCATGATGGTGATGCTCTCAAAATTCTCCGCCTCCTGCAGCAGCTGCAGCAGGATCGGTGTTGTAATGTAGTATGGGAGATTTGCCACGCACTTCAGCGGACGTCCCTGGTTGTATTCTGCCGAAATTGCCGGCAGATCCGTCTTCAGAATATCCTGAAACAGAACCGTGACATTGTTCCGATCTTTCAGTGTGACCGCCAGGACCTTCTCCAGGCTCTCGTCGATTTCCACTGCCACCACATGTCCGGCTGCCTCCGACAGGAGCTGCGTCATGGTGCCGATCCCCGGACCGATCTCAAGAACGCAGTCCTCCCGGACAATTCCCGCCGCCTCCACAATCTGATCCACCACGCTCCGGTTGATCAGAAAGTTCTGCCCGTATTTCTTCTTGGCCCGGATTCCGAATTGGTCCAGAACAACCGCCGTCCCGCGGGGCGTTGCCAACAATTCACTCATTTTCGTCTTTCCTCTTCCATATCCCCGGAGAGCCGGTACAGCAGCTGCGCATTTTCCCAGGTCTGCTCCGCGACCTGCTCTGCCGTAACACCCTTCAGTTCTGCAATCATAGCGGCAACATGCCGAAGATACAAGGAACAATTCCGATGTCCTCTGTGCGGCTCCGGTGCCAGATACGGGCTGTCCGTCTCGAGGACAATCCTCTCCAGCGGAATCTGCCGCACGGTTTCCTTGAGCCTGCGCCCGTTCCTGAAGGTGATCACGCCTCCCACGCCGAGGAAGAATCCCATGTCCAGGAACTCGCCCGCCAGCTCCGGACTGTAGGAATAGCAATGGATCACACCGCCCATTTTCTCTGCCTTTTCTTCTTTCAGAATCCTCAGCGTATCGGCAGCCGCATCGCGGGAATGGATGATCACCGGCTTCTGCAATTCTCCCGCCAATCGGAGCTGCCGCCGGAACCAATGCTGCTGCCGTTCCCGTTCCGGCTCCTCCCAGTGATAATCGAGTCCGATCTCGCCGACGGCAACCATGCGCGGCTGCTGCATTCTCGTCCGGATTTCGTCCATCCAATCCTCCGTCATTGCGCCGCACTCGGAGGGGTGGATCCCCATGGCTCCGTAAAACCACGGATACTCCGCCACGAGCTCCGCGATCCGGCCAAGGCTTTCATGGGTGGAGCCGGGGTCCGTCACTGCGCCGATGCCCAGGGCGGCGAACTGTGCCAACAGTTCATCTCGGTCCGCGGCAAAGGCGTCGTCATCATAATGTGCATGGGTGTCAAAAATCATTCGCATCGCTCCGAAGCTGGTTTCTGGTTTGCAGGATTCTTCCGGCCGGCATGCTCACCCGTTCGGAAGCCGGTTCATGCTGACCCGATATACAAAAAGAAACACCGTCCCCATGGGCCGAACCCACAAAAACAGTGCTCCACGTGCGCCTCCAGGGACTCGAACCCTGGACACCCTGATTAAGAGTCAGGTGCTCTACCAGCTGAGCTAGAAGCGCATATCTTTATGAATTTTTAATCATTCACTCGCGAACAAGTGATAGTATATTACCGGTATTTTTATTTTGCAAGTACTTTTTGAAAAATTTTCATCTGTTTTTTCATCGGTAAAAAACTTTGGTTTGCATGCCGTCCGATGCCCGGAAATCAAAAGCGGCCATGACACAGAGAATGTCATGACCGAAGCTGTCTGTGGATCCCTATGCAATCGGTGTCCTCTGCTCAGCCGGGATCCGGCAGGCGGGGCATGATCTTCTCCAGGGCCTCCATCAGCGGCACGCCGAAATCAAAAGCCTCTCCCCGGCTGCCGTCCGGGCGGATCACCTTCCCGTCTGCGCCGATCTCCAGCAGCTGCTCATGCCCGCACAGGACCCTGCTGACGGCGCGGCCGTCCCCGTAATAATCCATGATGACAAAGGGATATTTCTGTTCCAGTCTGGAATCATAGGCATACTGCCCGGCGCAGAACCCGGCGCCGTCCTCCGCCACCAGGAAGAACATGGCTGCCTCACTGGCCAGGACCATTTCCGTATAAGCCGCCGCCTCCTCCGCTGTCGGTCTGCTCTGATAGGACGAATACAACGCAAAGGGGATCTTCTGGTCGCGCAGCAGCGCCACCGTCAGCTGCGTCTCCGGATCCTGCAGCGGCAGTGCTACAACCGTATTGCGGCAGAGCTTGAGCATCTGAATCTGTGCCGCCGTGAGCCGTCCCACATTGCGCAGCCACACGCAGGCGCATTCCTTATACCTCTCCAGAAGGGTCAGCAGCTCATAGGAATCCTCTGCCGCGCCGCTCTCCCGGATGAACCAGGCATAGATTCCCATGTCCTGCCCCTGCTCCATCAGGGCCGCAAGACGCCCCATGGTCAGTCCGTCCGCGGAATCCGCATCATAGCGCAGCAGAATCGTCCAGGGAATGCAGAAACCCTTCTGCGTCTCCTGCTCACGGAGTCTTGCCGCGCCGTAGGTCCAGCTCATATAGCCGAAATTGACACCGAATTTCTTCAGGGCCTCCTGATCTGTATTCTTCAGGAGATTGTGCACCATATCGTAATAGGCACTGTTCTCATTGAGCAGGAGCTTCTGCATCACTGAGAACACGGTGCTCTGAAAGCGGTTCTTGGAGAACTGCCTGCCCAGATCCGTCAGTCTGCGGATGCTGCGCTCCGGATCGGCCTCCATCTCCTTGATGCCGCGGTCGATGGCCGCCTCGATCATGGCCTTTTTCATCAGGTATATGTTCATTTTCCCGCTCCGTCTACAGTTGGGATGCCAGCCGCTGGATCACGTCCCGGATCTTCTCGAGGTATTCATCCGCATCCATCGGCTTCTGATATTCTCCGGAAAGCCAGCGCACCAGCGAGGTCAGAAACGAGTCCAGGATGAAGGTCAGATAGAATTCATCGTCTTTACTGCCCGACATGATATCCCGCAGGAAGAATTCCGCCACCGGTGTCATGGTCTCCTTCAGATAGTCGCGGAAGGAGTTCTGTCCCTCGATGCGCAGCGCCGCCTGATAGAAGGCCTTATCGCTGTAGAAAAAACGCAGCGTGTCCGCGAGACAGTCCCAGCCGTTTTCGTAGCTGGCGACATTCATTCCCTCCACGAAGCCGACATAGAAAATCCAGTTCACCAGATCGTACTTATCCCGGAAATGGTAATAGAAGCTCTTCCGGTTGATGCCGCAGTCCCCGCAGATGTCCGATACACTGATCTTCTCAAAGGGTCTGCGCAGCATCAGCCGTTTCATGGATGCCGCCAATGCATTTTTCGTTGCGTTCGAATCTGCCACCTTTTCACCCGGTATCAGGGACACACGCCGCCGTGTATCCCCGCAGGAGGCTCCCGCCTCCTTCTCTTCACTCCTTCGGCAGGGCACACCCTCCGCAGGCATCGCTGCCGCTCCCGGAAACCGCAGAATCTGCGACTCCCTCCTTCTGCAGCTGCTCAACGACTTCCTTCATCGTGCGCCAGCCGAGCGTGGCACACTTCACCCGCGCCGGCATGTGGGCAATGTCCTCCAGAGACGCCGCCTCGTCCAGCTCTTCCTTCTCTTCCTCGGTGGCCGTCCCCTTGATCATCCCCATGAAAATATCCGCCAGCCGCAGGGCCTCTTTCTCCGTCTGCCCGATGACCAGGTCACACATCATGTCCGCACTGGCCTGCGAGACGGCGCAGCCGCTCCCGTTGAAGGAGGCATCCTCAATGATTCCGTCCTTAACCAGCAGCTGGAGATTGATGTCATCCCCGCAGCTAGGATTCACGCCGTTCAGGACGATGGACGGATGCTCGAGATCGTGCTTATGCCCCGGGTGCAGATTGTGCTCATTTACGATTTCACGATACAGCGATTTAATATCCAAGCCAGCCTCTCACTTTCGAGATCGCCTCCGCGAAGCGATCAACCTCTTCCTCTGTATTGTAAAAATACAAGCTCGCGCGGACCGTTGCATTCACGCCCAGGAATTTCATCAGGGGCTGTGCACAGTGATGTCCCGCGCGGACCGCAATGTGCTCCGTATCCAGAACCGATGCCACATCGTGCGGATGGCACCCTTCGATGTTGAAGGTCACAATGCCGTTGTGCCGCGCAGGATCTGCCGGTCCGTACAGCGTCACCTCCGGAATGGCGCGCAGCTTCTCCATCATCCGCGCAGTCAGGGTGTCCTCCGTGCTGCGGATGGCAGCAAAGCCCACACTCTGCAGATATGCAATGGCGGCGTCCAGGCCAACGGCCCCGGCTGCGTTCACCGTCCCTGCCTCAAACTTATGCGGGACCTCGGCGTAGGTTGCGCTCTGACGATCCACATATTCGATCATTTCGCCGCCGGTCATAAAGGGAGGCATCTCCTCCAGGAGCTCCATCCTGCCGTAGAGGCAGCCGATTCCCATCGGTGCCAGGAGCTTGTGTCCGGAGAAGGCATAGAAATCGCAGCCGATCTCCTGCACATCAACTGCCATGTGGGGCGTTGCCTGCGCGCCGTCCACAACGAAGACGGCACCGTTCTCATGGGCCAGCTGCGCCGCGAGCTTCACCGGATTGGTGACGCCCAGAACGTTGCTGACATATCCCATGGAGACGATCTTCGCGCGCGGCGTGATCTTCCTTTGCAGCTCCTCCTCCGACAGCGTCCCGTCCATGGAGGGCTCCAGATAAACCAGCCGCGCTCCCGTCTGCCGGCAGACCATCTGCCAGGGCAGGATATTGGAGTGGTGCTCCATCACCGTAATGACGATCTCGTCTCCTTCCCGCAGGTGACTAAGGCCGTAGCTGTAGGCCACCAGGTTCAGGGATTCCGTCGTGTTCCTCGTGAAAATAATCTCTGCATCCTGCGCGGCTCCGATGAGCGCCGCTGCCGTGCTGCGTGCCTTTTCATACGCGTCCGTGGCCTCGATGCTCCACCCGTAAAGTCCCCGCAGGGGATTCGCATTGCAGGTTGCGTTGAACCGGTCCATGGCCTCCATGACGCACTGCGGCCGCTGCGTGGTCGCCGCATTGTCAAAATAGACCACATCGCTTCCCTGCAGAATGGCAAAATCCTTCCGGAACGGATTGCCCTGCTGTCCCGTTCCCGCCGTATTCTCTGTACTCATTTCCGAAAGGCCTCCTCGATCCTGTTCATCAGCTCTGCCCGAAGAGGCAGGTCCGGAATCTCACGGACTACGGCGCCAAGCCTTGCCCGGACCATGATCTGCTCTGCCTCGCTGCGGTCAATGCAGCGCGTCGCCATATAGAACAGCATCTCCTCATCCAGCTGTCCGATGGAGGCGCCGTGGCGTCCCTCCACATCCTCCTCCTCGCACAGGATGATGGGCAGGGTCTTGTTCACGATATCATCGGACAGCAGCAGGACATTCTCCTGCTCATCGCCCTTCGAGCCCTTGGAGCCCCGGCGGAAATCGATGGTCCCGCGGAAGCTCTTCGCACTGCCGTCATCCAGCACGCCGTCAAAGGACATCAGCGAGCTCGTCTTCCGTCCCCGCTGCACGACGTTGTAGTTGACGTCGATCGTGCGCTTCTCCCTCCCGAGATATCCGACCTTTGCCTCAAAGGAGGAACGGCTGCCGACCAGCTCCGTCTGCGTTCCCACATAAACCTTTGCGCCGCCCAGCTCAATCTGAATCATCCGAAGCGCCGCATCCTCCCGGAGTGCCGCGCCGGTATCGTCCAGGCACACGAACTTCTCTCCCAGGAGCTGTGCCTTCACGAGGGTGAGCTGTGCTCCTTTTTCCAGCACGATTCTGGTCGAAAGCGCCGCGGTTCCTCCTGCCTTCTGTGCGGAGCGGATGCTGAGCACAACGGTGAGGCGGCTCCCCTCCCCCACGTGAATCAGCTGTCCTCCGCAGGCATCGTTTCCGTCCTGAAAGTCAATGCTCCAGAGCACCGGCTCCTTCGCATCCGTCTGCGGGACCGCCTCCAGAAGCTCATATTCGGCCGCTGCCTCATCCAGCAGCTGCTCGTATTCCAGACCGAGCCCTGTTCCGAAGGTCTGCGGGTGGTAGATCGGCTTCTTGCCGCCGATCACCGATTCCGGCAGCTCCTCCGGTGCGTGCTCCCGCAGCCATTTCGCCGCCTTTGCACCCGTCAGCCTTCTGTGCGTGACGCCCTTGGGCAGCTCCTGAAAATTCGTCTCGATGCCCGTGCGGAGAACAAGCGGTGCCTCCACTCTTCCCTCGTTGGCCTCCAGATGGTTCCAGGTGGGAGACGGAATGTGACCCACCGAGATTGCGCCATGGTTCATTTACATTCCCTCCATTTCCAGCCGGATCAGATTGTTCATCTCCGCCGCATACTCCAGCGGAAGCTCCTTGCTGACCGGATCCGCGAAGCCGGACACGATCATGGCCCGCGCCTCCGATTCGCTGATGCCTCTCGACATCAGATAGAACACCGCCTCATCGCTGATGCGCCCGATCTTCGCCTCATGTCCCACGTCTGCATCCGCCGTCCGCACATCCATGCACGGAATGGTGTCCGAGCGGGAGATGTCATCCAGCATCAGGGACGCGCAGTCCACGGAGGCTCTGGCCCTCCTGGCGCTCCTGCGGATCTCGATGCTGCTGCGGTAGGTGCTGATGCCGCCGTCCTTGGAAATGGATTTGGTATTAATGTAAGAGGAGGTATCCTCTCCGATGTGCACCATTTTGGCCCCGGTATCCAGGTTCTGGCCGCCGCCCGCAAAGGTGATGCCGGTGAACTCGCAGTGGGAGCCGTTTCCCTTCAGGATGGTCGTAGGATACAGGTAGGACACATGCGAGCCGAATGAGCCGGACACCCACTCCATTCTGGCACCCTCCTCCACCAGCGCCCGCTTGGTGTTGAGGTTGTACATGTTCTTGGACCAGTTCTCGATGGTGGAGTAACGCAGCCTTGCGTTCTTCTTGACATACAGCTCCACACAGCCGGCGTGAAGGTTCGCAATGTTGTATTTCGGCGCAGAGCACCCCTCAATAAAATGAAGATCTGCGCCCTCATCCACAATGATCAGGGTGTGCTCGAACTGCCCCGCGCCCTTTGCGTTCAGGCGAAAATACGACTGCAGCGGGATTTCCACCCTGACGCCCTTCGGCACATACACAAAGGAGCCGCCGGACCAGACCGCGCCATGGAGCGCGGCAAACTTGTGATCCGTCGGCGGGACAAGATGCATGAAGTACTCCTTCACCATATCGGAATACTCGCCCGTCACCGCCTCCTCAAAGCCGGTGTATACCACTCCCTGTCTGGCCACGTCCTCCTGCAGGTTGTGGTACACCAGCTCGGAATCGTACTGGGCGCCGACACCGGCCAGCGATTCCCGCTCCGCCTGCGGAATTCCCAGCTTTTCAAAGGTGTTCTTGATCTCGTCCGGCACCTCATTCCAGTCCCCCTTCATGTCGGCGCGTGAACGGACATAGGAAGAGATCCGGTCCATGTCCAGCCCGTCGATGGGCGGCCCCCAGTTCGGAACCTTCATCCCGTTATACATTTCCAGACACTTCAGCCGGAATTCCCGCATCCAGTCCGGATCGTTTTTCTCCTCGGATATCTTCTCGACAATATCCGCCGTCAGGCCTTCCTCCATGCGATAGAAGCCCTGGGATTCGTCGTCCTTGAAGTCATAAAGACTCCGGTCGACATCCTGTACCATTTGTTCTGCCATAGATCCCTCTGTAAGCCTTCGCGGCCTGCTCTGCCGACCGCGTCCGTCCTTTCTATGCCTCGGTGAACCTCTCAAAGCCGTGCGCGTTGATCTCCTCCACCAGCTCCGGTCCGCCGGTATGCACCAGCCTGCCCCTGACGAGGACATGAGTATAATCCACCTTCAGGGATTCCAGAATCCGGGTGGAGTGCGTGATAATAAGAAGGGCGCCGTTGCGCTTTTTCTGGTATTCCTCAATGCCTCCGGAAACCACGCGGACGGCATCGACATCCAGTCCGGAATCCGTCTCATCCAGAATGGCCAGCTTGGGATTCAGCATCAGCAGCTGCAGAATCTCCGCCTTTTTCTTCTCTCCGCCGGAAAAGCCCACGTTCAGATCGCGGTCCGCATAGGATGCGTCCATATTCAGCAGCTCCATGGTGGCCTCCAGCTCCTTCTTGAACTGGAAGATCTTCAGCGGCTTGCCGGTTCTCTGCCGGATGGCATTGCGCAGGAAGGCCTCCAGGGACAGACCCGGGACCTCCAGCGGGTTCTGGAAGGAAAGGAACATGCCCTTCTGTGCTCTTTTGTCTGCGGAAAGGCCGGTGATGTCCTCGCCGTCCAGCTCGATTCGGCCTCCGGTTACCTTATAATTCGGATTGCCCATCAGGGTATAGCCGAGCGTGGATTTGCCGGCACCGTTGGGTCCCATGAGGACATGGGTCTCCCCCGGCTTCATGCTCAGATTGATGTGATGCAGCAGCTCCCCTTCCTCAATGGCTGCCGACAGGTCTGTCACCTGCAATAATGTATCTGCCATATGTACCTTACCTTCCTCTGTGATGTACTAAATGACGAAGTCATAGCCGGCCAGGGACGCTGCCTGGTCCTTCAGATCCTGCAGCGTCACGCTGTCTGCATAATCGTTGATCACCTTTGAGAACCCCTTCCAGAAGGGCAGCACCGCACAGTCCGCGCTCCGCACGCAACGATTGTAGCTGTCCTCCAGGCAGGGCACCGGCTCCAGCGGGCCCTCCATGGTCCTCAGAATCGCACCGACGGTGTACTCCGAAGGCCGCCGTGCCAGACGATAGCCGCCGTTGTTGCCCCTCTGTGAGCGCAGGAATCCGTTTCTCGTCAGCGCTGTCACAATCTGCTCCAGATATTTTACCGTAATATCCTGCCGTTCTGAAATGTCCTTCAGAGAAATATACTCGCCCGTATCATGAACCGCAAGGTCCAGCATCATGCGCAGCGCATATCTTCCCTTGGTTGAAATCTTCATATACAATACCTCTTGTGTTAATCCCGCTTTACTTCATTTCATACCAATTAACCTATTCCTATCGGCTCTCGGGTATTTAACAGGATTATCATATATTCCGGCAGCAGTTTGTGCAAGGAGAACATTGCATGCAGCTCACAGAGGACGAACGCTATATGCGGCAGGCACTGACGCAGGCAAGGAAGGCTCTGGCCCTGGGGGAGGTCCCCATCGGCTGTGTCATTGTCTGCGGCGGAAAGGTCATCGGCCGCGGCTACAATCGCCGCAATACCGATCATTCCACCCTCTCCCACGCGGAGATTGCCGCGATCCGGAAGGCCAGCCGGCGAATGGGAGACTGGCGGCTGGAGGGCTGTACCCTGTACTGCACGCTGGAGCCCTGTCCGATGTGTGCCGGTGCCATTGAGCAGGCCCGCATCGACCGTGTCGTCATCGGCGCGCCCAGTGACAAATCCGGCTGTGCCGGCTCCATTCTGAACATCGTGGACTGCCCGCAGCTGATGCATCAGTCCGAAATCACACGGGATGTCCTCGCCGGGGAATGCCGCGCCCTTCTGCAGCAGTTCTTCCGCAGCCTGCGCCTGCGCAGGCAGGAGGAGAAACAGGCAGCGCAGGCAGCCGCCCGCACCGACGCTTGTCCTTAGCCGGCAAATATGCTAAAGTACAACGTAGCCTGCCTCTGGCAGGGCTCGGGCAGCCGCCCGGGTGCATTGTATTGATGTTCGGGTCCTGCGCAATGGAGCCTGCGAACCGTGTCAGATCGGGAACGAAGCAGCACTAAGCAGTATACTCCATGTGCCGCAGGGAAACCTGGCGGAGCAATGCATCCGGTACCGTGCCCGGGTCTTGCCAGGGGCAGGCTTTTTGTATTCCGCGATTCCATCCATTCCGCACCCGTTCCGCGTTTTCTCAATGCAGGGAAATGCCGGACGGTCCGGAGGAAGGGTGACGTATCTATGTCTGAGCTTCTCGACCTTTCCAAGTGTATCCTCTGTCCCAGGGAATGCGGTGTCAACCGCACCGCAGGAGAGCTGGGCTTCTGCGGCACACCTGCCGCAATCCGTGCAGCCAGGGCTGCCCTCATGTACTATGAGGAGCCCTGCATCAGCGGAACCGCAGGGTCCGGCGCCGTCTTTTTCACCGGCTGCAATCTCGGCTGCGTCTTCTGTCAGAATGCGGCAATTTCCCGCGGTCTTCGCGGCACCGCCGGAGAATCCGCTCCGGAATCCCCCTCCTCCGGCACCGGCTCCGCCTGCATTGCCCCCGTTGAGGGAAAGCCTCTTTCCGCCGCGCAGTTAGCCGACATCCTGCTGCGGCTCCAGGAGCAGGGTGCAGCGAACATCAATCTGGTGACGCCCTCGCACGTGCTGCCGCTCCTCCTTCCAGCTCTCGAAAGAGCCAGGACGCTGGGCCTGTGCATCCCCATTGTCTACAACACCTCCGCTTATGAGAAGGCGGAGACCCTCCGGCTCCTGGACGGACTGATCGACATCTATCTTCCGGATTACAAATTCCATTCCGAACAGCTGGCACAGGCTTATTCCGCTGCCCCCTGCTATTCTGCGGCAGCACGGTCCGCCATTGCGGAAATGGTGCGGCAATGTCCGGAGCCCCTGTTTGTCGACGGCTCGCACTCTCTCCCGGACACCGACGAGATTCCTCTGATGAAGCGCGGTGTCATTGTCCGGCACATGGTCATGCCCGGTCATACGGAGGATTCCAAGGCCGTCATCCGCGAGCTGTACGAGAGCTACGGCAATCAGATCTTCCTGAGCATTCTGAATCAGTACACGCCCATGCCCCAATGCGCCGGGGATCCTCTCCTCTCCCGCCCGGTAACAAAAAAGGAATATGACGAAGTGGTTGACTTCGCCATATCCCTTGGTGTTGAGAATGGATTCCTGCAGGAGGGCGGCACCATCTCCCGGAGCTTCATTCCTGCCTGGGACGGCACCGGACTTTCTGTCTGATCCGATGCATCGCCTGCATTTGTAACTGTTCTGCACCGCATCGCCGCATCGCTTTGCGATGCGCGATGTGGCTGGCCAGAGGCGCTCCGCGCCTTGGCCGCCACCAGAAAAAGCGGTATCTATTTAGCCCCCATCTCGGATTTGATACTCGAAAATGCCCGATGGCATTTTCTCCTATCCGGGAGTGATTGTCAGCGCTGCCGACAATCACTCCGTGCCGCGGAGAAACCGCATACGCGGATTTCTCCTTGCATTCGCAAATCCTCGATGCGGCTGGCCAGAGGTCCTTCGGACCTTGGCCGCCTGCCAATTTCAATCGTGA
>CAVKMX010000072.1:10034-12083 GCA_963657295.1 Clostridium sp. CAG:302 | reverse complement strand
GTCGGGATCCGTACCGTAGAAATAACGGATCGTGCGGCTGCTGGAAGATGCTCTCATTACCCCGTCATAACTGCGTCCATCCAGAGAGAGGCGTACACCATATTTTGTCTTTTTTAATAAGGAGGAAAAGTTTTCTTCGTCTAAGATGGAACGACAGGAGACATTGTAAACCATTGAATCATCTAGAATGAGCAACGGAATGCTGTCTGCTGCAGTGACAGGGACTATCTCAGTAAGATCCAGACGGATCAGAAGGGTACCGGCAGGTTCTAAGACGTTGTCCGTGACAATAACGGAGTGATAATAAAGGTCGGAATTGCCTTCGGAATCTGTAAAAATAAGAAAAGGCAGTGAGGCTCCACGTACATAGTTCCAGAAGGTCTCACGTGTCATGGAAAATTTCTGCATATAGTCAAGGACATTCGAATCGTATGCGTTGGAAGCACTTTGTGCAGAAACGATGTAACCATGTGTATAGTCCAACAACATCACATCGACAATTTGCGCGTCATTATCCATGATGCTGCGCAGATAGTCGAAAGTTTCCTTCAGATTCATGCGAAAATCGCCATAAGAAGATCCCGCATCCTCAGCCTGAAGCAAACCTTTAACGCGAGAATCCGAGGAGATTTGCAATGCCATTTTTTGAATAGAGTCAATCTGCTCATCACATAAGCGCTGCATTTGCTGCGCAGATTCTTCTTGAAGCTTGTACAGCGTGTTCACCAGAGCATATTCCGAATAGACGTGGCCCGCAAAAGACAGAAGCAACGGGACGAGCAGCATAACAACATAGGAGATAATCCATGTCAACAGGACGTCATTTTTCCCCGGTACTGACTGGACTGTCTTCTTGCGGAATATCATTTTAACCCTCTTTGTGTCATATCTGTCTGTCTATCGTTGGTGTTTCAGACGTTTACAAGCCGCTCTACAGCATCCCTGGTGTCAGCCTGTGCAGCGGGAAATCCACCGGGCTGCCTCTGACAAAATTATACTATTCCTGCGCCCTGCAGGGAGGGGATATTCAAATTGAAAAGAGCCCCGGCGAAGATTCTGCCGAGACTCTTTTTTATAAGTTCACTTTTTCGTGTCTGCGCTGCCTCCGCGACACGGAGGATTGGCCAGATACCTCTGCACAATGATTCGCTGCACCGCTTCAAAATTGCTGAAGTCCACCTTTTCCAGCACGGGATCCACGAGGAAGATATCATCTGATTTCCCGCGGACACAGAAGGTCAGCTCTGCAAGGTACACGAGGTCCGCTGCCGTCTCCTCCAGGTGATACCGGCGCAGCACCTTCCGAATGGTATGATCCAGCTGCATCTGCTGCCGGATCTCCTCATCCGTCTCCTCCAGACTCCGCGAGGGAGCTGCCGCATAATCGTCCGGGATGTCTCTTTCCTCCAGAGTGAAATTCGGCCCGCTGCCGTTCCCCGGCATGGCCATGACGGCAATGCTCTCGCTCACACAGCTGCAGAGGAAGGTAAACGCCTCCCCCGTTTCCCGGACGCGGAAGACCTTCCTCCTGCAGGGAAGGTAGTACACGTCATCGGCATAGATGGTGGTTCTCCCGTATTTCAGGATTGCGGGCACCGTGCTGAGAAATGCGGCAAGGATCTTCATCGGATTCCTGCCGTTCTCTCTCGTCAGAACGCTGCACTGCATAAGGGCTCTCCTTTCTCAATGTGCCGGGGAAGCCTCTGACTGCCGGGACCTGCGCTTCATCCGCAGACCCCCTGCAGTCAGAGCAGGGCAAAACGAATCAGTGACAGTACGATCACGATGACAACGAAGTAGGCAATCAGAACGTAGCTGATCCTGTCCACCTTCCCGGGAATGACATAATAGCCGTCCGCCTCCTTTTCCGCGATCTTGCCTGCGGCCGCCAGCTTTGTCACATACCCGATCGTCAGCTCGCTCCCGACGGCGGTATCGAAACGGAAGTCCTGATCCAGTGCCTCCCGCGCCTCCTTCTTCTCATCCGTGAGCCGGCTCACGACATAGCCGACGGCAAAGGCGAACCAGAAGCCCAGGAAGTTCCACCAC
>CAVKMX010000072.1:0-10024 GCA_963657295.1 Clostridium sp. CAG:302 | reverse complement strand
CCACCACAAGGAGCCGATGGAGGTGAATCTGAACATGTACAGGTCAGCAGCAAGGCCTGCGATGACCGCCGCGACGCAGCCCTTCTCGTTGGCCTTCCGGCAGAAGACAGCAAGGACAAAAGCCGACAGAAGGCAGGGATAAAACAGCGGGCCAATGGTGTTGATGATGTCCAGCACGCCGCCGAGACCCCCGAGGAACAGTGCCACCACCGTTGCGAAGACGCCCCAGAGGAGTGTCGTAATCTGTGAAGCCTTGAGGCACCTGGCGTCATCGGCATTCGGATTGATTTTCCGATAGATATCGTTGACGCTGACCGTAGCAAGAGAATTCAGGGCTGAGTCAAGGCTCGACATGCCTGCCGCGAAAACACCTGCGGTCACAAGCCCTGCCAGACCGACGGGGAGATACTGGGACACGAAGGTCAGCATGACCGTATCGCTGTTCTCAAACTGCTGTCCGTTGTAGGCGCTGTACAGGCAGATGCCGGAGAACAGGAACAACAGCGTCTGAACGGGGCCGATGAAGCCGGAGAAGGCCAGCGAGAGCTTCGATTCACGGATGTTCTTGGCCGTCAGAACTCTCTGAATCTGGCTCTGGTCGGTTCCGAGGTATGCCAGGTACAGGAAGCCGGAACCCAGCAGCCCGCCCCAGAAGGTGTAGGAATCGTTCATGTTGAACGAATAATCCAGTCCCGTCAGAAGGCCTGCTCCTGCCGCATTGGAGAGAATCGTTCCAAGGCCCCCGTCCACGGTGAAGATCGGGATCAGGATGGCCAGGATGATGCCGCAGTAGATGATGAACATCTGCACGACATCTGTCCAGATCACGGCAGAGATGCCTCCCGATACGGTGTAGATGATGGCAATGACGCCCATGAGGAGCACGGCCGTCTGCGTCGGCAGCCCCGTAATCGTGGAGAGTGCAAGGGCCGGCGCATACAGGACCACAGCCGTCTGCAGGCCTCTGGAGAGGAGGAAGACCGCTGCCAGCAGCGTCCTGGATTTGGATCCGAACCGCTTCTCCAGATATTCATACACGCTGACGACCTTGGTGTTGTAGAAAAACGGCACGAAAGTGGTCATCAGGATGGCCATGACCAGCGGGAACTGGAACATGAAGGTCACGCGGTGAAGACCGCTTGTGTACCCCCAGCCCGGCATGCCGATGAAGGATGCCGCCGAACACTGGGTCGCCAGAACGGACAGCCCGATGGCCCACCAGGGAATTTTGCGCCCTCCCAGGAAATAATCATGGGTCGTCTTGTTCGTTTTCCCCATCCTCGAGCCAAGATACATCATGGCTGCGAAGTACAGGATCAGAACGATCCAGTTAACCAGTCCGAAGCTTCCCATCTTTTTCTTTCCCTCCTTTTCCTCGATAACTTCCCTTACCGCTCTCCCAGAAGATCTGCGAGCTCGCGGGTTTTCGCATAGACCGGGATCACATCCAGCGGCGCCTGCACGTTTCTCCTCCTGCCGCCGGTCACCCTGCTGCCGTCCTCTACGGCATACCAGCTCCCCTCCGGGAACCACACCGTGCGCTCCGACGCACCCTCTTCGGTGACCGGTGCCACCAGGAGCTCCCCGCCGAACATGTACTGATCCTCCGCCTCATATGCCTCCTTCCGATCCGGATAAACATAGAACATCGGGCGGACCAGCGGCGTTCCCTTTTCATGTGCCTCTTCCATGAGCTCTGTCGTATACGGCCGCATCCGCTCTCTCAGCTGGAGGTATTTTTTCAATATCCCGTATACCTCCTCTCCATAGGACCAGAGCTCATTCGGCGAGCCGGAGGTATACTGCCACGCCCCGGCATCCCCTGCGACAAAGGTCTTCCCCTCTTCCGCGCTGACCTTGGGCTCGCGGAACCCGTGCATCCGCAGAACCGGGCAGAAGACAGCGAACTCGAACCAGCGGACGAGGCACTCCCGGAAAACAGGGTCCGCCGCATTTCCTCCGTGAAAGCCGCCGATGTCCGTCGTCCACCACGGAATTCCGGCGATTCCCATGCTCTGGGCCGCGAAGATCTGCGTCTTCAGCGTCTCAAAATCAGAGGCGACATCGCCTGTCCATACCAGCGCTCCGTACCGCTGCGAGCCTGCCCAGGCACAGCGGCAAAGGCTCACAATGTCATCCTCGCCCTCCCGCCGTCTTCCTACATAAACCATGCGGGCAAAGTCCTTCGGGTAAAGATTGCCGCTCTCCAGGTCGCTCCCTGCATAGAACCGGATGTTCCGGTACGGGTACCCGGAGATCTCCGGCTCGCACTCATCCAGCCAGAACAGATGAATGCCCTTGTCGTAATAATTCCTCTTCAGACGCTGCCAGACATATTCCCTTGCCTTTGGATTGGTCGCATCCAGATAGGTGTCCTTGTTCTTGATGCCCAGCCGCGGTCCGTAATCGGTTCGGATCAGATATCCTCTTTCCTCCAGCTCGCGGTAATTCTCGCTCCTCTCCTCCACCGTCGGCCAGACGGACACCATCAGCTCGATGCCCATCTCCCGCAGCTCCTTCACCATCCGCTCCGGGTCCGGCCACAGCGCCGGATCGAATTTCCAGTCTCCCTGCGCCGTCCAGTGGAAGAAATCAATGACCAGCACGTCGAGAGGAAGGCCTCTTCTCCGGTATTCTCCCGCGATATCGAGCACCTCCTGCTGGGTACGGTACCGGAGCTTGCTCTGCCACAGCCCGGTTCCGTAGGACGGCATCCTCGGAACGTGGCCCGTTGCATCTGCATAATGCTCCTCAATCTCTGCCGGGGTATCGCCGGCCGTCATCCAGTAATCCAGCTGCCTTGCGGATTCTGCCCGCCACTCGGTCCGATTCCTTCCGAAGGATGCATACCCGATGGCGGGATTGTTCCACAGAAAGCCGTACCCCTTAGAGGAGAGCACGAACGGAATGCTGACCTGGGAATTCCGCTGCGCCAGCTCGAGCTTGCACCCCTTCAGATTCAGAAAAGGCAGGCCGTACTGCCCCATCCCGTAGAATCGCTCTCCTTCTCCGGCTGTAAAGTGAGCGGTCAGTGCATAATCATTCGTCCCCTGCCGCGGCTCATACTGACGGCCGGGAACCTCCAGCGCGCTGTCCGGGTCCTGCTCGTAATTGCGCCTGCGGAAGCGGTTCCTGTCATACTCCTCCAGCAGCACCGTCCCGTCCGGCCTCCGGAAAATCAGCTTCCCGGTGGAGCATATTTCACAGACCAGCATTCCGCAGCGGATGGTGCCCCGGTCGTTTGCCTCATCCAGCCCGATCACGGCCTCGGCATCCTCCGGCGGCAGCAGTGCGGACAGGCGCTCCTCCGTCCCCTCCTCCGCGAAACGGTTGTTCTGCGTTGCCCGTATCCGAAGGCTGTCCCTCCCCCAGGGCTCGATTCGCAGCAGCTCCTTGTCGAATCGCCTGCAAAGTGCGTTGTTCTCTCTCCAGATCATGTCGTCCCTCCCTGAATGCTGATGCCATTATGCTGTGTGTCGTTATAGTGTTCAATTGCATTTCGGTTTAACACGTGATAATTCGTTATACTGCATAGTTACACGTGTTAACTTTTGTTCACATCCTCCCGCGTGCGTGCTATACTCGGTTGGGGCTGCGGCTGGCGGTGCTTGCACCTCACCTGCCAATTTCAATCGTAAATTTGCCTGCAGGCAGTCAATTCACGCTGAAATGCGGCAGGTGCTGAACAGATACCACTTGAAATTCAAATTAAGAATTGATCTGAAATGAAAAACGATCCGAAGGAGAAGGGAGCGGCTTCATGGCAAGTGAGAGCTACCGGCGCATGACGCTGGAGGAGATTGCGGCGAACATCGGTATTTCCAGAACCACCATCTACAACGTCGTCAACAGCAGGGGCTCCGTCAGTCAGAAGACACGGCGGGCCGTTCTGGAGGCGCTGAAGGAATACCATTACATTCCCAATCAGAACGCCCGGGACCTTGCCATGAACAAGCGGGTCACGGTCGCACTGCTCGACTACGACTCTCTGAATGCGGCCTATTTTCACCCCGCGATCATCCGCGGCGTGGAACGTGCCATGAGCAAATACGGCGACAACGGACTGGAGGTAAAGGTCTTTACCGCAGACCGCAACACGCCGGAGGAGCAGCGGGACTTTCTCTGCCTTGCCAGACAGCAGGGAATTCAGGATTTTGTGATCGTTGCCGCCAGTCCTGCTGATATGAAGAAGGAGTCCGGGCAGCTCCGCGCAGAGGGGTGTCACGTCATCATGCTGAGCAAGCCGGTCCCGGGCGGGAGCTATGATGCCTTTATCGGAATTGATGATTACAAGGCCGGCACCATCGCCGGAGAGCTGATGGGAAAGATGCTCCCGGAGCACGGGACCATCCAGATGCTGATGGGAACGCGCTCCTATTCCAGCACAGACTCTCTCCTGGCCCGGTGCCGCGGCTTCTCGGATGTGATCCGGAAGGATTATCGGAATCTGACGCTCCTGCACCCCATCGAGGAGCTGAACACACAGGGCGACATCAGCCTTGCGCTGGAGCATATCCTCGATTTCACCGAGATCAAGGGGATTTTCGACCTCACCTTCCATCCGGATATCGTGGCAGCCTACATTCAGGAGCACTGCGCCCGCAGGCCGCGCCTGGTCTGCATGGACCTGTTCCCGGAGCTCATCCCCTATGTGGCCGACGGCGTTGTGGACGCCGTCATCTTTCAGGACATTGCAAAACAAGCCGAAACAGCGTGCGAAGCGCTGTTCCGGCTCGAGTGCTACGGGGAGGAGATCCTTCCCGGAAATCATGATTCCAGACTTGCCATCGTTATGAAGAGCAATCTGTCCTGCTATACCTGAGGAGCATCGGCTGCCCGCAGGAGGGCTGCCCTTTGCAGGGTCATGCTCTATTCCTTGTATCCAAAATCCGGGATGCTGCCCCACCGCTCGCGGAAGTAATGGGCCGCCAGCTTGGGCCGCCGATCCCTGGTGAACAGCCCCTTTCGGTTGCCCTGCACGCGGACGAGGCTCTGGCTCGTTGCAAAATCCGCGAAGTTCCACGCCTGTTCCCCCACAACGCAGCGGAATTCATCGAAAACCCGATTGTTCATTTTGTAATACTCGACCTGGTACTCCTCCGTGTACATCACCGGCGTCGTGTCATGGAGTCCGGCCACCGTATCCGCTCCGTATTCCGTGAAGAGCACCGGCTTCCCCGTCTTCTCCCATTCCCGCAGCTCTGCCCGCAGGAGCTCCTCCGGCCCGTCAAGCTCCGGTCCGCCGACATACCAGCCGTAATACCGGTTCAGACAGATGACATCCGAGAGCCTTGCGGACACATCCGTGTCCGGTCCGCCGGCCATCATCACGGAGGCCAGGGTGCACGGTCGCTTCTGCGGATCCGATTCCCGGGCCAGCTCATACAGCGGCCTGAAATACTCGTAGGCACCCTCCGCACTCGAATCCGGTTCGTTGGCCAGACTCCACATCACAACGCAGGCATGGTTCTTATCCCGTGCAATGAGATCACGGATCACCTCCTGGTGGTGTGCAAAGGTTCGGATCCCGTGCTCCCTGTCGAACGTACCGATCGGCTGTCCCTCGAAATTCGCCCCTCCGCCGAAGCAAAGATTGATGCCGACCGCAGGCGTCTCGTCGATCACGACGATTCCCTCCTCATCGGCCAGCCGCATCATCTCCTCACTGTACGGATAATGACTGCAGCGGAAGCTGTTGGCGTGCTGCCACTTCATCAGCGAGATGTCCTTCACGGACATCGGAAGATTCAGACCGCGCCCGTTCGGGAAGGTGTCCTCGTGCTTGCCGCAGCCCTTGAAATAGAACGGCTTTCCGTTGATCAGGAACTGCTGTCCCCTTACCTCCACCGTCCGCACGCCGTAAGGGAGCTCATAGACATCCTCTCCCATCGTCACCCGTATGGTATACAGGTAGGCCGCCAGCGGCTGCCAGAGATGCACCTTCGGAAGGAGGATCGAACCGCGCCTTCCGGTTCCTGCTGCCGCAAGGCTCCCCTCGCGGTCCAGAACCTCCACCAGACAGGCGGGCTCCTCTCCTCCCGCTGCCGTGTCTGTCTCCGGCCGTCCGGCTCTGGCAGCCTTTCGATCCGCGCCGCTCTCTGCTCCCTCCGCACGGCAGTCTGCCATCGCGCTGCTCTCTGTGAAACCGTCCTCGATCTCATAGAACAGCTCTGCATCCTCGCCGTGAAGCGCCGCCGTCACCGTGATGTCCCGAATGTAATGCCGGGGCGTCGTATATATTTCAACCGATCTTGTGATCCCGCAGTAATTGAAGAAGTCAAAATTCGGCCGGTTCTGCCGCAGCCTGCTCCGATAGGTCCGTCCGGACGGGGAAGGGCTCTCGAACATGCCGCCCTCCTTTCCCACCGGCAGCGTCGTGTCATCGATCGTATTGTCAACGGCAATGGTCAGAAGATTCCCTCCGTCACGGAGCAGCTCTCCGATTTCCGTCTCAAACGGCAGGAATCCGCCGCGGTGCTCCGCAATTTTCGTTCCGTTCAGATATACAATGGCATGATGCGTCACGGCATCGCAGCGCAGCACCACGCGCTGCCGCGCGCGGATATAGGACGGAATCTCAATGCTCCTCTGATAGAATACCCACCCGTAATGATCCCGGAGGGCGATTTCCTCCTTCAGATCATTGTAGGAGGCCGGCACCGGCATGGTCATGGGCTCCTCCAGCGGTCTCTCCGGCCAGCCCTCCGCAAAGCCCCGGCCGTCATCCGGTTTGAAATCCCAGATGCCGCCCAGATCGATCCGAATTCTTGACGCTGTATTGATTGGATAGAGCATACTCCTCCTTCCCCTGCATTCGCACGCAGCAGATCCGCCGCAAATCTCACGTTCCGGGAGGCATGGATCCATACCTCCCGGAGCAGACAGAATCCCTGCACAACTCATTTCTCCGCGATCAGCACCGCCTCGGCCGTCTGCAGTCCGTCTGCATCGGCGTGCACCACAATCCTGCCGGGCTCCCCTGTCATGGCAACAATCACGCTCGCCTGCCCGCGATAAAGATGCCGGGATTCCGCGTGGTACGGCTCCATGGATCTGCTGTCGCCGTTGTCCACAGCAACGATGACCGCCGGGCCTTCGACACGGAAGCGAATCCTTCCGCTCTCGCGAACGCAGGGAACCCCCTCACCGTCCCCGGCCCGTACCGTCAGGAGCTCCTGATATCCATGCTCTGCCGGAACCTGCATTTCCTGCCGGTCGAACTGCAGCTGCACGGCAGGCCCCGGCGTCTGCAGGGTTTCCCGGCACTGCTCGATACCATGGTTCTTCCCGATGACCGTCACCGTACCGGGCTCCCATTTAAGGAAGCCGCGGATCAGACCGTTCCGGCAGTGCTCCGGCGCATCCACATAGATCCGGGAGCCGTTGATGTACAGCTCCGCCTCCTCACAGTTCGTCACGATCAGATACGGCAGGACTCCCCTCTGAAACTGCGGAAAATCCCAATGATCCGCATACGGCGGCACATCCCAGTGATCCTTTACGCCCTCATCCCCGGCCGTATAATCCAGCACCGAGAAGTGGATCATCGGGCGGCTCGTCCAACGGCTCTGCAGAATGTAGGACATCGGCTTCCGCTCAAGGTTCGTGCGGATGCACCCGTCGTTGGCGGTCTTCATCGGCCATCCCGTCGTCTCTCCCAGATAGTCGATGCCGGTCCAGATCATGCTCCCGATGACATACGGGTACCGCTCCGGGATAAAGGAAGGAATGTCCTCGGTGAAATTCTTGAACTGCCCCGGATGTCCGGCAAAATACTGATAGACCTCGGTTCCCAGAATGGCCTTGTCCGGCACCGCCGCATGAATCCTCTCGTACCACTGCTCCTGGTAGTTGCAGGCCAGAAGATCCACCCTCCGGGCGATGCGGCAGATGCGCTCGATTTTCTCATCCAGATCGTAAATCTCGGTGTCGTCGCTCTCATCCACGAACTGCTGAATGTCCTGAATCTGCGACACATCGACATTGCTCTCCCGCTTGAAATGCGGATTCATGGCGCAGGTCACAGGGCGCGATGCGTCCAGGGCTTTCACCCGTCCGATCAGCATCTCCAGAATGCGCAGCATGGACTCCTGCCCCTGGTTCTCCACCTCGTTGCCGACGCCCCAGAGGATGACGGAGGGACGATTCCGGTCCCTCTTCACCATGCTGTCAACCTCCCTCTGCCAGTTCTGCTCGAACAGGCTGCCGTAATGTCCGCCGGTCCATTTGTCGAAGCACTCCTCATAAACATAGAAGCCCAGCTCATCGCACAGATCCAGGAACTCCGGTGCATAGAGATGATGCGCCGCACGGATGGCATTCACGCCGATTTCCCTGAGCCGCAGGAGCCTGGCCCGCATCATTTCCCTTCGGACCGCGATGCCGACGGCCCCGCCGTCCTGGTGCAGACAGACGCCGCGGAGCTTGACCGGCTTCCCGTTGATCCGCAGTCCCTCGTCTGCATCAAGGTGCACATCGCGGATGCCGATCCGCAGGGAAACCGCATCCGCCGGCTGATCGTTCTCCCACCTGGTCAGCGTCAGAAGGTACCGGTTCGGCTCCTCTGCCGACCAGAGCTTCGGCTCCTCCAGGCAGAAGAGCAGCGCACCGTCCGCATCCTGCGAAGCCTCCTGCCGGGATTCCGATTCTCCGGGTTCCGATCCGGTCGGTTCGATTCCCTGTGCGTCCGCCGTCCTTTGTACCGATGCTGCCGATCCGGGTGTCCCCGTCTCTCCTCCGACGGCTGTTCTCGCAAGAAGCGAGAGCGTCCCCGTGACCCTTGCTCCCTTTTCCCAGCCGGATACCCGGAGCTTTGCCGATCCGTCCTCCCGTTTCCACGCGGTCTGTACGACGATCTCCTCCTCGTTCAGAAGGGAGAGCCCCGTCTCCACCAGCTTCACCGTGCGGTAGATTCCTGCGCCGCTGTACCACCGGTCGGTCGGGAAAAGGTCGTGCTCCACGCGGATCCGGATCGTGTTCAGGCCGGAGGTCAGTGCGTCCGTAATCTCCAGTCGGAAGGAGGAATAGCCGTAATCGCGGCCGCCGACGTCTCTGCCGTTGACAAAGACCGTGCTCTTCTCGTATATGCCGCCGAAATCCAGAAAATACCGTCTCCCGGCCTCTGCCTCCATCGGAACGGTCTTCTCATACCAGCCGGTTCCCGGACACGTATGAAAGCCCTGGGACGAATCCCCCTCACGATGGACATAGGGCGCGTCCACCACCCAGTCATGCGGCAGATCCACACACCGGGCGCTTTGCTCCTCCCCGTCCATCCAGAATTTCCAGTCCTCCATCAGTAAGGTTTCTCTTCTCATCTTCTCTCCCTTCCGGCGGGCACCGCACCGTGCCTACCCTTTCACGCCGGAGGCTGCGATGCCCTCGATGAAATACTTCTGCAGGAAAATATACAGAAGGACCACCGGGATGATCGACATCGTCGTTGCCGCCAGAATCAATGTATACTCCACGCCGAATTCCTGCTGGAAGGAGCGGATGCCGATCTGCAGGGTGAACTTTTCCTTCTCGTTGAGGAAGATCAGCGGCGCCGTATAGTCGTTCCAGGAGTCCAGGAACTTCAGGGCGACCAGGGTGGCCAGGGCCGATTTCGAGAGCGGGACCATGATCCGCGTCAGGATGCACAGGTCGCCTGCTCCGTCGATCCGGGCTGCCTCCAGGAGCGAGTCCGGGATGCTGATCATGAACTGCCGCAGCAGGAACACACCGAAGGGTGAGAAGCAGTGCATCAGGATCAGCGCCGTATGGGAATTCAGCAGTCCTGCGTTCCGCATCAGCTCATACTGCGGGATCATGATGACCTGATACGGGATCATCATCGTGCCAAGATACGCCATGAACAGGATATCCCGCCCCTTGAAGTGGAGCTTTGAAAAGGCATAGGCGGCAAGGCAGCAGGTCACCACCTGGCCGGCCGTCGAGAGAACGGCAATCTTTGCCGTATTCCAGTAGTAATGTGCAAAGGAAATGGTTTCGAACACCCGGCTGTAGTTGCTCTTCATCCACC
>CAVKMX010000071.1:0-12083 GCA_963657295.1 Clostridium sp. CAG:302 | reverse complement strand
CCCCGGACTGGACATTCTCCGCCACCCTGTCACCGGCGGGCGAATGAACTGTAACCCTCTGTCCTGTTGCTGCATGCTCTGCCGCAATCCCTGCGCAGGAGCCTTTACGGCACATCCTCCGGCCGCAGTACCCTGCGCGCCGCCTTCATAATCGGGCGGAACAACACAAGGCACAGGAGAAAATTGCTGACGCCGTGCAGGATGTCCACCGGGATTCCCGCAATCCACCAGGCAACGGCCGCCTTCGGGCCGCCCATGATCCAGTAGGGCACCGTACAGAAGGCGCCGAAAAAGAGGCCGAAGAATCCCGCCAGCACGCAGTACCACCAGCAGCCCTCCTCATCCTTCAGAAAGCGCCGGTGCAGCAGATCCACCAGCAGGATCTCCAGCGGCCACACGTACAGGTACATGATGACCCAGATGCCGCTGCCGAAAACCAGCATCTCCGCAAAGGTAAAGGCGAACGATACCAGAATGACCTTCCGTCCCCGGAGAATTGTGAATACCAGGAACAGGAAGGTCACCAGTTCAACATTGGGCAGAAAATCCAGCGCCCGCTTGGCAGCCTCGATCATCGCCAGCATCATCGCCATTTCCGCAACCCGTCTGCCGGACGGATATTTATTTGGACGTCTCATATATGAACCGGAAGGTATCTCCGTCGGCCACCGGCTGCTGATCTGCACTGTACTGTCCGTATTCCCCGTTGACATAGATGGCCCAGTAGGCGCCGTCCGCATCGTAGTCCGCCGTCTCGCCGTTGATGGCGGTGATGTACAGGCCGTACTCGCTCTCCTCGCCCTCGTAGCTGAAGGCTCCGGTTGCCGACAGTGCATCCATGATGTCCTTCAGATACTGCGCATCCGAGGAGGCTGCCTCATAGGAGGTCGTGGTTCCGTCGGAGGCGACCACCTCTACCGTGCAGTGCTTGGCACCCGCCGAGGTTTTGGGGCCGAACGCCTTGTATATCCCTGCCAGTACGGCAATCACCGCCGCCAGAATCACCAGCGTGACAATCAGTTTCTTTTGTTTGCTCATTTCCCGTCTCCTTTTTTATATTTCTGTTGTGCGGAAGGGAGTGCCTTTCCCTCCCTCCGCTGCATCCTTTACGGTGTGCAGCGCCTCCCGGATTTCTTCTACCTGATACAGGGAGCCGAAGCAGACAATCGCCGCCTGCTGCCGCTGCGCTCCGGGCTTTCCGGCCGCGGCAGCAGTGTACTCCCTTGCTGCCGCAAGGGCAAGGCGGAGTCCCTCTGCCGCGGAATCCGCGGTCTCCACCGGTCCCGGGAACTGCTGTGCAATCCGCTCCGCCAGCTCCTGCTGCCGCAGTGCACGGTCTCTCTCTGCGCTGGGCATCTGTGCAATGAACCGGGCGGCATACGGTGCGGTCAGGCGGATCATCTCATCGTAATCCTTGTCCGCCATCACGCCCATCACGAAGATCACTCTGCAGGAGGTCAGATACTCGCGCACTGTTTCCGCCAAAGCCTCCGCTCCGTTCGGATTGTGCGCTCCGTCCACAATGCACAGGGGCTCTGTCGAAAGGATCTCGAACCTTCCCGGCCAGGAAACCTTCTCCAGTCCCTCGCGGATGGCTGTCTCTGAAATGGGATATCCCTTCCGGATCAGCACATCCGCCGCATCCAGCACAGCACAGGCATTCCGGCACTGGTATCTGCCAAGGAGTGCAAGGCGAAGATTCCGCCTGCTCCGATAATGAAACCGCTGCCCCGCATGCAGCCCCGGAAGGTCTGCGCCAAGCTCCGTAAGGCTCTCCGGATCTGTTTCCAGAAGACCTGCGCCTCTCTCCCGGCAGAGCTCCCGGATCACGCCTGCAGCCTCCTCGCTCTGATGGCAGAGCACCGTCTCTCCTCCCGGTTTGATGATGCCGCCCTTTTCAAAGGCGATCTTCTCCAGCGTATCTCCCAGAATCTCCGTGTGCTCCAGTCCGATCTCCATGATCAGTGCGCAGTCCGGAACCGGGATTGCATTGGTGGCATCCAGGCGTCCTCCCAGTCCCACCTCCAGCACTACGATCCGGCAGTTCTCCTGCCGGAAATACAGGAATCCGAGTGCCGTCAGGAGCTCGAATTTGGTCGGCTTGTTCTCCATGGACAGGGCCGCCGGGCGAAGTCTTTCCAGCAGCTCCGACAGGGTGTCGTCACGGATGTCCTCTCCGTTGACCGACCAGCGCTCGTTGATGACAGCCAGATGCGGAGAGATATATCTTCCCGTGCGCAGTCCGCTTCTCTTCAGGATTTCCGCCAGCATCGCCGAAGCGGAGCCCTTCCCGTTCGTTCCGGCAATGTGGACAAAATGAAGCTCACGCTCCGGATGTCCGATCCGTTCCAGCAGCTCCTGCATGCGGGCCGGATTCGCCGGGGATGCCTGCCAGTCCGCCGAGAGCTGTTCAAAGACTTCCTCCCAGGTCATTGTGTCAGCACCCTTCGAAGATCCGTTCTCTTCAGAACCCCTGAAAGGGCCGTCAGGATCACCACCTGCACCGGCGCGATCACCAGCACCTGCAGAAAGCGAACCGGAACGAGCGCGGCGAAGCTGCTGCCGTACAGGACGCTGATCCAGAGCGTGTTCATTCCAAGGCTGAAGACGAGCTGATTCAGGCCGACCGCCATGAGAATCCCCGGCAGGTGCAGCCGGCCTTTTCCGAGGAAGAAGCCGAAGACCAGCCCCATGCAGGCCGCCGTCAGGGTAAAGCCGGGGAAATATGTCCCGGACGGAAACAGCACCGCACCCAGAACGTCACTCACGGCACCCACCAGGGCTGCAGGCACCGGGCCGAAAAAGGCACCGGCCAGCGCCACGGGAATGAATCCAAGCCCTATTCTGGTATTCCATGCATTGAAGGAACAGAACCTTGCGAGAATGATCTGAAGCGTCACAAGAACAGAAAGGAGCACCAATGTTTTCGTAGACAGTTTTTCCGACATAAAACCTCCTTTGCCGTCCCGGACCGCAAAGAAGACACCATGTCCTCCGTGCAGCGGGATGCGAGCTCCAAACCGTGGGATTCCTCCGCTTCGTCCTTCGAACAACTCCCCGTTTCAAAGGCACTGGCCGCTTAGAGCTCTACTCTGCGTTTGCTGTGCATGGTAAACTCATTTTGTCGGGCTGTAAAGTACCTGCGGTTTGAATCGTACCCTGATTCGTGCTATTGTTCCAGAAAGGCATTCGCCGCCTGCAGTCCTGTATACTGTCTGTTTTCATTTATTGTTACGCCCGTGCCGGCGCAGCACAAAGGATTTCCATGAAGATTACACAGATTTTTGATGAACACGAGGTCACTCTTTCCTTTGAGGTGTTTCCTCCCAAAACCGACGACAAATATGCCGACGTGGAGGAGGCTGCGCGGCAGATCGCGGCCCTCCACCCGGCCTTTATGAGCGTCACCTACGGCGCCGGCGGAGGAACCTCACGGCATACCGCCTCCATCGCGGCCGATCTGCAGAACAAATATCACACGCCCGTTCTGGCGCACCTCACCTGTGTTTCCTCCACACGGGAGGGAGTGCGGGATATGCTCCGCGTGTACCGGGAAAACGGTATCGAAAACATTATGGCCCTCCGGGGCGACATCCCGAAGGACGGCCGCACCGTCTATGACTATGACCACGCAAGCCAGCTGATCTGTGACATCAAGGCTGCAGATGAGAATCTCTGCATCGGCGCCGCCTGCTATCCGGAGGGACATGTCGAATGTGCCAGTCCCTCGGAGGATATTCTTCATCTGAAGGAGAAGGTGGAGGCCGGGGCGGATTTTCTCACCACGCAGATGTTCTTTGACAACAACATGCTCTACAACTTCCTGTACCGCATACGGGAGGCCGGCATCCGGGTTCCCGTGCTCCCCGGCATCATGCCCATCACCAACCAGCGGCAGGTGGCCCGCAGCGTGGCGCTGTCCGGCTCCACGATTCCGCCCCGCTTCCGCATGCTGGTGGACCGTTTCGGCCAGGATCCGGCGAAGATGAAGCAGGCCGGCATCATCTATGCCACGGAGCAGATCATTGATCTGATTGCCAACGGCGTCACCCACATCCATGTGTACTCGATGAACAAGCCGGAGGTTGCCGCCGGCATCATGACCTCCCTCTCCTCCATTCTGGACAGCTGACCGTGACGCGGCTGGAGGAGTCGGGGGCGCGCATCGAGATCCCCCGAAGGGAAATTGCAAGATATCTTGGCTATCGCGGCATCGCGCCGGATGATGCGTCTGCCGCTCAGATCGAGGATTGTGTCCGCCGGCTGCAGAGCGCCTGCCGGCCAAGGGCTGTGTGGGAATGCTGTCCTCTGGAGATGACGGAGCTGCCTTCTTCGAACGAATCGTCCGCCCATACTGCGGACGATTCTGCTGCGGCTCCTTCTCCCGAGACCTCCGCCGGAGCTCTCTCCCCCGCTGCCCGCTTCCGCATCCGGAGCATGACCTTCACCAGTCGTGCGCTCGCCCGTGCTCTTCGCGGCTGTCATCTGGTCGTTCTGATGGCGGCCACCATCGGCCCCGGGGCCGATTTTCTCATTCGGCGGGCCGAGGCGGTCAGTATGGCCGAGGCCGCCGTCTTCCAGGCGGCCGGTGCCGCCATGGCAGAGGCCTGGTGTGATGAGGTGAACCGCCGGATTACCGCAGACATGAGAGAACAGGGCCTCTATGCCAGGCCGCGGTTCTCGCCCGGCTACGGTGATGTTCCGCTGGTGCTGCAAAGGGATTTCGAAGCTCTGCTGCAAATGCCGGTCAGCTGCGGCATCTCTCTCACGGACTCTCTTCTCATGGTGCCCAGCAAATCCGTCACTGCCTTCATCGGACTCTCCGCACATGAGGAGCCCTGCGCTCCGGCAGGGTGCGAGGCCTGCGGACACCGCAGTGTCTGCAGTTTCTCCCGCTGAGGCGCCCATAGCTCCTCTCCCCGGGTGCAGCCGCTGTCCCGGGAGTTTACCTCAGCAGCTCCCGGAATTCCGGACGATCCGCCCGGCTCCCTGCGCCGCAGACGCCGCAGGGGAGGCCGCGTGCATCCCTTCTCCGTACCGTACCGCGTCTGCAGAAAGAAGCTCTTATGACACGTCCCGATCTTCGTGATGTTCTCGGCCGTCAGTGGCTGTTCTGCGACGGTGCCACCGGCACATATCTCCAGTCCCGCGGCTTAAAGGGCGGCGAGCTGCCGGAGCTGTGGAATCTGACGCATCCGGACATCATCTCCGATCTCTATACCGGCTTCCTGCAGGCCGGTGCCAACATCATCAACGCCAATACCTTCGGGGCCAATGAGCTGAAATATCCGGACAATCTCGAGGAGATCATCTGCGCCGGCGTATCCCTCGCCCGCAAGGCGCGCACCGACTGCGGCCGGGAGGCCGATGCCTGGATTGCCCTGGACGTCGGTCCCACCGGGAAGCTGCTGGAGCCCCTCGGCGACCTTTCCTTCGAGCATGCGGTCGAGATTTTCTCCCGCATCATCCGCATCGGGCAGAAGGCCGGCGCCGATCTAGTTCTCATTGAGACCATGAACGACACCTATGAGCTCAAGGCCGCCGTTCTGGCCGCCAGGGAAACCTGTGATCTTCCCATCCTGGCCACCACCACCTTTGACCGCAGCGGACAGCTTCTGACCGGTGCCGGCGTAGAGGCTGTGGTCCCCCTGCTGGAGAGTCTTCGTGTGGATGCTCTCGGCGTCAACTGCTCGCTGGGTCCCCACGAAATGAAGCCCATTGTGGAACGGCTCGTTCGCGCCGCCTCCCTTCCCGTTATCGTCAACCCCAACGCAGGTCTCCCCCGGGAGGAAAACGGTCGCACCGTGTTCGATGTCACGCCGGAGGATTTTGCCCGGACTATGGCAGAGCTCGCCTCTCTCGGCATCCAGGTGGCCGGCGGCTGCTGCGGCACCACCTTTGAGCACATCCGCAGGGAAATTGAAGTCCTCCGTGCCCTGCCGTTCTGCCCTCCGGTTCCGAAGCAGGCCACGGTGGTCACCAGCTTCTCCCAGGCGGTGGAGATCGGGCCGCACTGCGTCATCATCGGTGAACGCATCAATCCGACCGGCAAGAAACGCTTCAAGCAGGCTCTTCGGGAAAATGACCTTCCCTACATTCTGCAGGAGGGGCTGAACCAGGAGGACGCCGGTGCCCACATTCTCGATGTCAATGTCGGCCTTCCGGAAATTGATGAGCCGGCCATGATGGAAACCGTTATAAAGCGTCTGCAGGGCGTCACAGGACTCCCTCTCCAGATAGATACCACGGACATCCGGGCACTGGAGCGGGCGCTTCGCTGCTATAACGGCAAGCCCATGATCAACTCCGTCAACGGAAAGGCGGAGAACATTGCAGCCGTCATGCCCCTTGTGGCGCGCTACGGCGGCGTTCTCGTATGCCTTGCTCTGGATGAGGACGGCATTCCCGAAACCGCCGACGGCCGCATGGCCATTGCGCGCAGGCTCTATGCCGCAGCCGATCACTACGGAATTCCGCGAAAGGATCTGGTCATTGACGGCCTCTGCATGACCATTTCCTCCGACAGCAGCGGTGCACTCACCACGCTGGAGACACTGCGGCGCGTACGGGATGAGCTGAACGGTCATACCATTCTCGGCGTGTCCAACATTTCCTTCGGCCTTCCGGCAAGGGAGCTGGTGAATTCCCACTTCCTGACCATGGCCATGCAGAACGGACTCTCCTGCGCCATCATCAATCCGGGCAACGAGCCGATGATGCAGGCCTACCGCGCCAGCCTTGCCCTGCTGGATCAGGATCCGCAGTGCATGGAATACATCGGGGCCTATCACGACTATGTGCCCGCCGCAAAGCGCGGCAATTCCGCATCCGGCGCACCGGCCGCCGACGGCGCCGCTGCTCCGGGTGCACCGGCCGCGGATTCTGCACTTTCCCGGCGTCCTCTCTATCAGGCCATCCTGCGCGGCATGAAGGAAAGCGCCGCGGCAGCCACCGCGGAGGGACTCACCGCCCGGTCCGGCCTCGAGCTGATCAACGAGGAGCTGATTCCCGCACTGGATGTTGTGGGACAGGGCTTTGAAAAGGGTACGGTCTTCCTGCCGCAGCTCCTGATGAGCGCCGAGGCTGCCAAGGCTGCCTTCGCCGTCATCCGGGAATCTATGGCCGGACAGCCGCAGCAAATCAAGGCCAAGGTGATCCTCGCAACCGTCAAGGGGGACATTCACGACATCGGCAAGAACATTGTAAAGGTCATGCTGGAAAACTATGGATATGATGTGATCGATCTGGGAAAGGATGTGCACCCGGAGGTCATTGTCGAGACCGCCATCCGGGAGGATGTGACGCTGGTCGGTCTCTCTGCGCTCATGACCACCACCGTGGTCAGCATGGAGGAGACCATCCGCCAGCTGCGCAGCCAAAAGCCCGACTGCCGCGTCATGGTCGGCGGCGCCGTCATGACGCAGGAATATGCCGATGCCATCGGCGCCGATTTCTACGGAAAGGATGCCATGGCCTCCGTGCGCTACGCCGATTCCCTGTTCGCCTGAGCGCTCCCCGCCGGGGGCAGCTCCTCCGGGGCATCGGCGGTTGCCTGCCGCCTGTCCCTATCCGGCAAGGTAGGATCCGTGATTCACCGCAATATGACGGCTGTGATAGGAAGCAGCCGTCACCTCACGGATGGCCGCATATTTATCCGCCAGCGTCACGATATATCCCTCCAGGGAATGCGGCCGTCCGGGTCTGGCCGGCCACATGTGGGTTTCAATGATCTGCAGCGTTTTGTCATCGTACTCCCGGAGGATCCTTCTGGCTGTCTCCACCGAATCCACCGGATGCTGCTGACAGCATTGATAATTGCTGTGATATTTATTCTCCCGACCCAGGATGCCGAGGTCGTGGCAGAGGGCGGCCTGTACCACTGCCCGAAGATCCACCGCCCGGTGCATCTTCGTCAGCACCAGACACAGAAGGATGCTGATCACCGCCACATTGACGGAGTGCTCCGCCACCGTCGTACGCATATGATGGATCTGACAGAATGCACTCTGAAATTCTTCGGAATCCATGATCTCCCTGCCGTAGGTGAAGAGGATGCCTTCCACGTTGTGAAGCGACAGACTCGTACTCAATGCAGATTCTCCCTTTCCTCAGATCTCACCGCGGCGCTTCAGCTCCTGCAGCAGCAGCACCATATACATCGTCTTGGCATCCCGGAGCTCTCCCTCCACAGCCTTCTGCACCAGCTCGTCCAGAGAATAGGTGCGCACGTCCAGATCCTCATCGCTGTCCAGATGCTGTCCCCTGAATGCGCCCTTCCTCGCATAATACAGCTCGATGACCTCCGTATCATACGCCGGCGTCGGCATCATGGAGCCAAGGATCCTCCACTCTGTTCCCTCGTAGCCGGTCTCCTCAACAATTTCGCGCTTTGCCGTTTCCATGGGATCCTCTCCCGGTTCCTTCTTGCCGGCAGGGAATTCCAGCGTGACCTGCGCCTGCGCATAGCGCCACTGCGTCACCATATAGAATTCACCCTTCTCGTCCTCCAGTGCGATGGCGACGCCTCCTGGATGCTCCACCACCTCGCGTTCCACGAGCTGCCCGTCCGGCAGCTGTGCCTGATCCTTTCGGACACGGATGATGCAGCCGCTGTAGATTTCCTCTTCGCTCAGCTTTTTCTGACTCAGATCACGCATATCGTTCAAACGCTCCTTTCCGCCGGGAGAACTGCACAGGGCCGGATTCTCCGCTGCCTTTTTCCGGGCGGCCGCCCTGTCCTACACCATCCGGTATCCCCGCCAGGTCAGGGCCTCCTCTACGCCCTCCAGATCCCTGGAATGGAACACGGCGATGGGATCTCCATGCTCCCTGTCATGAGACATGTAAATATAGTCAATATTAATCCCGATCTCTGCGATGTCCTTCAGAAGTCTGTTCAGACCGCCCACCTCATCGGATATGACGGCAGCATAGACCGCATCCGTATGGCAGAGATATCCCTCCTTCTCCAGAATCCTCTGGGCATTGCCTGCATCCTCCAGAAGGAAGCGAACAATTCCGAATTCCGCACTGTCATTGACGATCATGGCCTGCAGATTGATGTTGTTCGCCATCAGAATTCCTGTCATCCGGCTCAGTGCGCCCTTCTCATTTTCCGAAAAAATCGATATCTGTTCCAGCATGTAAAATCTCCGTCCTCTTCCTGCGCCGCTTCTGCGCCGCGTTTTCAGCGTTTCTATTGTAGACGGGCGGCTGCGAATGGTCAAATACGGTACCGCTTGTTTTTTGCCCTCAAAGATGTTACTCTGTTAATCGATGCTAACAGCTGTTCATTGTTCTGACATATTGTTCACGCTGCGGCAGGAAAGAAGAGGGAGTTATGACCATCGGAAGATCCGCAGAAGACTATCTGGAAGCCATCCTGATGATCCATGAGAGGCAGGGCTATGTCCGTTCCACAGATGTGGCAGAGCAGCTGGGAATTTCCAAGCCCAGTGTCTCCAACGCCACCAAGCGTCTGCGCGAGAATGAATATCTGACCACCGATGCCGCCGGCATGCTGGTTCTCACAGAATCCGGCATGAGGATTGCCAGCAGCATTTATACCCGTCACAAGGTTCTCACCGATTTCTTCATCCACATCGGCGTGGCGCCGGAGCAGGCTCGGGAGGATGCCTGCAAGATCGAGCATGACATCAGCCAGGAGACCTTCGAGGCCCTCTGCCGTTATGCCGGAGAACAGGTATAGATTCTCCTTAATCTGTACCTGTTCGCTTTTCTGTTCTATGTCTTGTTCTATGTCTTGTTCTATGTCCTGTCCTGTGTCTGTTCCTTCAGATCGGCGGCGCGCACTTTCGTCCGGTATTCCCTGGGCGACATATGCATCCGATCCTTGAACACCCGGTTAAAGGTCCTTTGCGATTCAAAGCCGGAATCAATGCTCACCTCTGTCACGGACTTGTCGCTGTAGTGCAGCATGCTGCACGCGCTGTCCAGTCTCATGTCGTTCAGATAACCGTTGAAATTCGTAGAGAATACCGATGAGAAGACCCGTGAAACCGTGTAGGGGCTCACGTAGAGGTGCTCCGCCATGTCCGTCAGTGTCATCGGCTCCCGATAATGTGCCGCCGTATAGGCCACAATCTGATGCACCAGATCCGCCTGGCTCTCGTCCGGCCGCTCCACCAGGTGGAGCCTCGGCAGACTTCTGGACAGAATCAGCATCACATAGGACTGCTTGGCAATCCGCTCCATTTCAAGAGCCGCTTTTTCCAGCGATTTCTGGCTGAGATCCGGTGCCTTCGGCTGCTCCTTGAGACGTACTCCCTTTTCATCCCGGCCATATTCACGGTACAAGCGCCGAAGGCAGTAAATCACATCCGGATCCACCTGTGCCGCGGGAATCACCGGATTCTCCGGCTGCGTGTCCGACAGCTTCTGTGCCAGAATGCCCGTCAGCGACAGATCCACCAGCAGATGCATTTTGGCGCTGGTGTCCGGATCCCCGAAGCACTGCGCATGGTGTATTTTTCCCGGAAAGATAAGCGCCAGGTCCCCCTTCTCCATGTGGTACAGCTCTTCGTCAACACCGATCTCCAGCGTCCCCTGCAGCACATAGACCACCTCCAGCAGATCGTGAATGTGCGGCCGGAAATGCCTTGCCGGCTGATAGTATATTTCCAGGTTGTCGGGAATCGATTCGTATTGCGCTCTCACATCCACCTCTGCCCTTCGGCTCTTCTGCGCTGCCGGAAAGCCTGTGCCCCGCCGGCGGCCGTTCAGGATTTTGGCTAATTTCCGATGAATTATGGCACGTATTATAACAAAGCGCCTGCTATGATACAAACATCACAAGGAACGAGGAACCAAGAAATCGGAAGAGATCAAGGCTGTTCCGGGTGATTGAAAAACGCCAATGCTGAACGGTGTCGGCACCCCCCTCCGCCGCCCGTTCTGAGACGACAACTCCATAATTCTTGTAATTATGGAGTTCCTTTTCCCCTTGCAGAAAGAAGCATCGCGACTCCCCCGTCGCGGTGCTTCTTTCCTTTATATCCGTGCATCTGTTCAGCACCTGCCACATTTCAACGTGAATTGACTGCTTGCAGGCACATTCACGATTGAAATTGGCAGGCGGGCGAGATGCGGGCCGAACAGTTACCATTCGTATCTTCAGCCAAGCCCCAGACACCGGAAAACGATCATCACCACGCCCATCGCCGTCAGCAGCACGCCCACGACAGCCTTTGCCGCCAGAGGTCTCATGCGGTTGGCCGCCCGTGCCGAGATTCCCGCAGCCGCCAGTGTCGTCAGCGCGCACAGCGCAAGGATTCTTCCGTCCGGCAGCCCCTTCAGATAGAAATGCAGTCCGGAGCCGAACAGGGCCGTGAAGGTCATGATCACCACACTGGTTCCGACCGCCGTCTTCAATTCATCTCCCATCACAAGCGTCAGAACGAGCAGCAGCATCATTCCGCCGCCTGTCCCCATAAAGCCGCAGATAAAGCCGATCCAGAGCCCGCAGACGATCCGCTCTGCCCTGCGCCAGCCCGGTGTTGCCGGCAGAGGTACTGCCGTGCCCTTCTCCTTCCCCTGCACCGCCTGGAGCAGCTGCTGGCAGCCCAGGAACAACGATCCCGCGATGGACAACAGTCCCAGTGCGCCGTTGGGAACGTACTGTGCCGTCAGGCTGCCCGCCGCCGTTCCGATCAGCACGAGGGCAAGGAGTCTCCCGACATTCTGATGATCAATGTTCCCCGCCCTGTGATAGGTCCAGGCCGACACCGCAGAGGCCAGTACGTCCGAGGCAAGGCCGATGGCCGTCGCCTGATAGGCCGGAATTCCCACCAGCCCGATGAGCAGCGGTCCGATGAAGGCTGCTGCAGAAAGTCCCGCAAAGCCCGTTCCCACTCCCGCCCCGATTCCGGCGACCAGACAAACCACAACTGTCAGAAAAGACATCTCCTGTTCCCTCTCGTACAACTCTTCCGCGCTCCGAAGACAAGGCGCCTTACTGAGAACGCGCCGGTTCTCGCAGCGATTCACAGCCGGATAATATTTCCAGACAGTTACTGTACAGACGCCCGCCAGGCGACAGGGTGGCGGAGAATGTCCAGTCCGGG
>CAVKMX010000070.1:0-12089 GCA_963657295.1 Clostridium sp. CAG:302 | reverse complement strand
GAGCGTAGGCGATCTTCTTCCCCTGTCCGCTGAGGGTATCCTTGGTGTACATGAGATAAATGGATACGATGATGCCGATGATGAAGTTGAACATTCCCTTTCCGATGAGGTAGGCCTGACTGGCGGCACGCTGCAGGATGTCCGTCAGATTCGCTGCAATGTACTTCTGATAAAAATTCTCCAGAAAATTCTCGGTATTGATGACCACGCTGTTGATCTGTTCTCCGAGGTCCGGATTCCCCTTGGAAACCTGGTCAAAGAAACTCAGCACGTTCCGCTCATAGACCGTCAGATTGCTGAAGATCGTCTGAATGCTGCGCGTAAGCTGCGGCAGAACAATGGCCAGCATGGCGGCCAGCAGCGCGATGAAGAAGGCAATGGTGATGGTCACCGAGATCTTCCGCATCTGCATCCGCTTTTTGCGGCTCTGTGCAGCCCAGATGTCCACGCCGGAACGCCGGTACACCGGCGCCAGCATCCGCTTCTCCACAAAGGACATCACCGGGTTCAGTATAAACGCGATCACAATGCCGTAGAGAATGGGCTGCAGGCTGCTCATAATGGTCTGAAATGCCTGCAGAAACGTGCGTCCGTTGTAAACCAGATAGATGAAAATAACACAGGCCACCAGCGTCAGAAACGCAGTAATGCCCCACGTGATCTGCGTGCGGTTGGGACGATATTTCATACAGATGAACTCCTTGGAAGTAATTTTGATGCGGCCATTCCTGCATCCGGAGAAAACAAGACCTGCAGAATCCGAAACTCTGCAGGTCTCATTATAACATGGCACATTTGGCCGCATCATTAAGAATCAGTAAATATTAGCTTCCGGCTCTTACAGCTGCGGGAAAATCTCCTTGAGTGCCGGGTACAGCTGGCGATAGGCCTGGTACTTGCGCTCATATTTGGCCGCAACGACGGGGTCCGGACGAACGGTGTCCGTCACCTTGATCAGCCTGTTCACCGCCTCCTGCACGGAAGGATACTCCCCGCAGGCGACGGCTGCGAGAATGGCGCCGCCGTAACCGGGGCCCTGCTCCGTTTCCGGCGTAGTCAGCTCAATGTTCAGGATGTTGGCGAACATCTTCTTCCACAGGGGACTCTTGGCACCGCCGCCGCAGATCATGCTGGTCTTAATCTCAATGCCGAGCTTTCTGGCCGCCTCCAGCGAATCACGGATACCGAAGGCAACTCCCTCCAGCACCGCCTGCGTCATATCCTCTCTTGTCGAATCCATTGTCATGCCGATGAAGCAGCTCCGTGCCGCCGGGTCGTTGTGGGGTGCCCGCTCTCCCATCAGATACGGAAGGTAGAACACATGATTTTCCCCCAGCTTGTCATCGGTAATGCCGGCCTGCTCTGCCGGGTAATCCTTGGTACGGAGAATCTCGTCCATAAGCCACTTGTTGCAGGACGCCGCCGAGAGCATACAGCCCATCAGATGATACCCTCCGTCCGCATGGTCAAAGGCATGCAGCGCATTGCCGCTGTCGACACGGAAGGAATCGGAAGAAATGAAGATGGTCCCGGAGGTCCCCAGCGAAATGTTGCACGCCCCGTTTCCGACGGTGGCCGTGCCGATTGCGGCCGCCGCATTGTCGCCGGCGCCGGCAACGATCTTCACCGTCTCCGGAAGACCCAGCTCCGCAGCGATCTCCGGCCGGAGCGTCCCCACCGCCTCAAAGGACTCATAGAGCGCAGGCATCATTTCCTCGGTGATGCCGCAGATATCCAGCATCTCTTTGCTCCAGCGCTTGTTCTTCACATCCAGAAGGAGCATGCCGGAGGCATCGGAATAATCCGTGCAATGCACGCCGGAGAGCATATAGTTGATGTAATCCTTCGGCAGCATGATCTTCGCTATCCTTTTGAACAGCTCCGGCTCATGCTTCCTCATCCAGAGAATCTTCGGCGCCGTGAAGCCGGCAAAGGCAATATTGCCGGTGTATTCTGTCAGCTTCTCCTTACCGATCTCATTGTTAAGATAATCCGTCTCCTCCTGGGTTCTGCCGTCGTTCCACAGAATGGCAGGGCGCAGGACATGGTCCTCCGCATCCAGCGCCACGAGGCCGTGCATCTGTCCGCCGGCGCCGATTCCGGCCACCTCTCCGGCGTCAAATCCCTGCACGAGCTCCCGGATTCCCTCCTTTACCGCATTCATCCAGTCCTCCGGCTGCTGCTCTGACCAGCCGGGCTGCGGAAAATACAGCGGATACTCCTTCGAAACAATGTTCTCAATGGTGCCGTCTTCCTTCATCAGGAGGAGCTTGACGGCAGAGGTTCCAAGATCAACGCCGATGTACAACATACCATTCTCCTTTTGCATCACTCTGAAACGAATTGAAAAATATCACTGCTGAGCATCTGTCCGAGCCTTCTGCAGCAACAGATATTATAAATTATGAAAACCGTTCCCATTAAAGTCAATGCAGGGATTGCGGACATTTTTGCGATTTGTTGCCCCATACGCCTCCATTGTATTGACCGGTTTGGTTTGACTCATTGACCGAACTGGATAAATCAAACTGGTCAATGAGCGCAGCTGCTGACCGGGGTTCTATATCCGCATCGGATCGCAAAATCCGGCCGCAGACATGGCGTATTCCGGGTCATGGCTTTAAAATAGGAGTAATCGTTCAGCCCCCATCTCGATCGATGTGGCTGGCCGAAGGCGCACAACCGTGAAAGGAGAAAATAATCCATGTCATATGAACTGCAGGAAGCCCGGGAACTGGTGATCCGGGCCGGCCTAGAGCTCCTCTCTTCCGGCCTGATCGCGCGGACCTGGGGCAACATCAGTGCACGCATCAGCGATACGCAATTCGTGATCACGCCGAGCGGACTGGCCTACGAGGATCTGACGCCGGAGAAAATTGTCATTACCAACATTGCGGACTGCAGCTATGAGGGGGACTGGAAGCCCTCCAGCGAGAAGTGGATTCACGCGGATGCCTACCGTCTGCGGCCGGAGGTCAATTTCGTCATTCATACGCACCAGAGCTATGCCTCCGCTCTCAGCATTCTGGGGCAGTCCATTGGCAGCATCCCGGGGGCCATGGGATTTGCATGCACGCTCGGTCCGGAGGTTCCGGTCGCCGCCTATGGCCCGAACGGATCGCAGGAGCTCAGTGAGCATGTCACCGATGCCATTCGCCTGCACCCCTCCTCCACTGCCCTGCTCATGGCCAACCACGGCGCAGAATGCATGGGGACGGATTATGAGAATGCCTTTGCCATCGCCCATGCGCTGGAGACCGTCTCCAAAGCGCGCTTCCGCTCCCTGCTGCGCAGCAGTCCGTCCTACCGGCTGATTCTGCCCTCCGAGGAGGAAATGGATGCCGTCGACCGCTGCGGCAGCGACTACTCCGCTTACTGTCAGCCCCTTGACTGCCGGGCCTTCTCCTCCGATTCCTTTGCCGTGCTCTCAAGTGCACCGTTTACCGTCTCGGCCAGCAGACTTGCCGTTCCCGAGCTTTTCCCCTACATCGATGATCTTGCTCAGATCGCCGGGGTATCCCTGCGCATTCTGCCGGAGTCTGCGGAGGACACAGAGATCCGGGATGCTCTGAAGGAGCGCAACGCCGTCCTTCTCCGCGGAAAGGGAGCCATCTGCACCGGCAATTCCCCGGATGACACCGCCGCCGCTGCCATGGTGCTCGAAAAAGGGTGCCGCGCCGCCCTGCTCGCGAGGGTTGTGGGAATTACAAGAGAGGTTCCCCCGCTTCAGCCCGCACACGCCGCCGCAGACCGTGACAGCTATGTCAATGCCTATGCCCTTCTCAAGCACACAGGCCGTTGACCGAGGTATTGGAAGTCAATGATGAACGCACAGAATTCCGAAACGCAGGCCGAGTCCTATTCGCAGGAGGTCGATATCCGCAATACCCTGAAAATGCGTGAGCTGCTGGAGGAGCTCCCGCACTTTTGCCGTCAGTTTTTCCGCGGGATCTCCGACAGCACCGGCAGCCGGACCAGACTGGCCTATGCGTATGACCTTCGTGTTTTTTTTGAATATCTGCACGACAACAACCCGGAGCTCTCCCGCATGCCCATTTCCGCTTTCCCGCTCTCCGTCCTGGATCAGCTGCAGAAATCGGACATCGAAGAGTTCATGGAATGGACCACCTACTACGTAAAGAACGGCAAGTCTTATACAAATGATGAGCGCGGAAAGGCCAGAAAGCTCTCCGCAATCCGCAGCATGTATCATTATTTCTTCCAGTCCGAGCTCATCGAGAGGGACATTGCCGCCCTCATCCCCATGCCGAAGCTCCACGAAAAGCCCATCATACGGCTGGAGCCGAACGAGGTGGCCAGACTTCTGGATCAGGTGGAGGACGGCACCGGCCTCACCAGCTCCGAGCGCAGGTATCACGACAAAACCGCCGTCCGCGATGCCGCTCTGCTGACGCTCCTTCTGGGCACCGGGATCCGTGTCAGCGAGTGTGTGGGACTGGACCTGACCGATGTCAACTTCGATGAAAATGCATTGAAGGTACACCGAAAGGGCGGCTACGATGCCATCGTATATTTCGGCGAGGAGGTGGCACAGGCTCTCGGCGCATATCTGGAGCAGCGAAGGCTCATCATCCCGCTGGAGGGCTCTGAGAACGCACTCTTTCTCTCTCTCCAGAACCGGCGCATCACCGTCCGTGCCGTGGAAAAGCTGGTGAAGAAATATGCCTCCCGCGTTACAACCCTCAAGAAAATCACGCCGCATAAGCTCCGCAGCACCTATGGCACCAGTCTGTACCGGGAAACCGGCGACATCTATCTGGTGGCCGATGTTCTGGGGCATAAGGATGTCAACACCACGCGCAAGCACTACGCTGCCGTGGAGGAGGACCGTCGGCGCGGTGCCGCCAATGCGGTAAAGCTCCGGGAAGACGATTGATTCTTTTGTCTTTTTGCGTAAGGCATCGTAAAATATGATGTGTCTGTTCGCATCCGCCGGATTCAACACGAAGCGGCCGCTTTCGGATGCAGGAACACAAAAGATCTTCGGGAACATTGCAGCAAAGGAGAGGATATGGAGAATCGCAGGGAAAAGGCTTGGAATAAATTAAAGGAATACGGCCAGGAGCATGCAATGCAATGCTACGATGCTCTCACCGATGAGGAAAAGGATGCTCTGCTGACACAGATTGAGAACCTGGATTTTTCCGTTACGCGCTTTGTCGGTCATCAGGAGCAGCTTCCGTCCAGGGGTGTGATCACCCCCTTGGCCGCGATGGAGCTGCCGCAGATTCGCGCGCACGAGGACGAATACCGTGCCCTTGGCCTTGCGCAGATCCGCGAGGGAAGAGTCGCCGCTGTGCTCCTGGCCGGCGGCATGGGAACACGGCTGGGATCCGACGATCCCAAATGCATGTACGACATCGGCAGAACGCACCCCGTATACATCATGCAGCGCCTCATCGAGAATCTCATGGATGTCGTTCGGGAGGCCGGTGTTTTCCCTCCTCTTTTCATCATGACCAGCGACAAGAATCACGATGCCACCGTGTCCTTCATGAAGGAGCACGATTATTTCGGCTACGATGCCGGGAAGATCTTCTTCTTCCGCCAGGACATGGCACCTGCGACGGATTACAGCGGCAAGGTCTACATGGAGCGCCCCTTCCGGATTGCCTCCTCTCCGAATGGGAACGGCGGCTGGTTCCTCTCCATGGCCAAGGCAGGACTCCTTGCGAAGCTGCATGAGCTGGGCGTGCAATGGCTGAACTGCTTCGCCGTGGATAATGTGCTGCAGCGCATCTGCGATCCCGTCTTTCTCGGCGCCACCATTGCCGGAGGATATGTCAGCGGTGCCAAATGTGTGCGCAAGGTTTCTCCCGACGAGAAGGTTGGGGCCATGTGTCTGGAGGATGGAAAGCCCTCCATTGTGGAATATTATGACATGACGCCCGAGCTCCTTTCCGCCGTGGATGAGAAGGGCGACCCCGCCTACAATTTCGGCGTCATTCTGAATTATCTTTTCCGTGAGGACAAGCTCGAGGAGATCATGAATGACCGGCTGATGCTGCACATCGTGGAAAAGAAAATTCCCTATATGGGTGCCGCGGGGAAGCTTATCAAGCCGGAGGCTCCCAACGGTTATAAATTCGAGCAGCTGATCCTGGACATGGTGCACGAGATGGACTCCTGCCTTCCTTATGAGGTGGAGCGCTCCCGCGAATTTGCACCGATCAAGAATCGGACCGGCGTCGACTCCGTGGAATCCGCTCAGGCTCTTTGCGAGCAGAACGGCATTCTGCTGTAGCATTTCCGGGCAGACAGAACACGCCTGCGCAGGCAGATCCGTAGATATTCAGCACTCAGCTCGATAGGGATACCCGAAAATGTCCGATGGCATTTTCGGGTATCCCTATCTCTGTATCCGGGTTGACGGCAATCACTCCGTACTGCCTGACTTCTCTCCGATCATCAGACCGAGGATGACGTTATCCGTCTCCTTCATTCCCACCTTGCCGACATAGCCGAGATTCTGGATGGTCTCCTCCACGGAGCCCTCCACCAGTCCCTCTCCGGATTTAAAGTACCTTCCCTTCTGCGCCAGATTGTTCGCCATAATCGCCGCATCCACGGAAGAGGCGATTTTCGCGGCACAGGAGGATTTGGCTCCGTCGCAGACGACCCCGCCGATGTTCGCGATGGTGTTGGTGATCGTCTCCGAAATCTGTTGATAATCCTCTCCGTACAGGTAGGCAATGCCGGCCCCGGCCCCGCAGGCTGCGCTGACCGCTCCGCAATAGGCCGACAGACTGCCGATGTATTTCTTCTGATGAATGGACACCAGATTGCTGACCACCAGACCGCGCAGCAGCCTGTCCTCGCTCACTCCCAGCTGTTTTCCGTATTCCACCACCGGGATCGAACAGGTGATTCCCTGATTGCCGCTCCCGGAGTTGATGACCACCGGCAGTGCACAGCCGTTCATTCGGGCGTCGGACCCGGCCGCCGCACGCGCCTTCGCGCGGACGGCCACGGACTCATTGCCGTAGGTTTCCAGAATGGTACGGCCTATTTCCGCACCGTACTCATGCTGCAGCCCCTCATCCGAAATCGCACTGTTCAGACGAATCTGCCGCTCCAGCAGGCTCCGGACATCCTCCAGCTCCACACAATCCGCAAACTCCAGGATATCCTGCACATTCAGCAGCTCCTTGGGCTGCGGTGCGGCAGCCTCCGCCTCCTGCTCCTCCTGCTGATATATCACCTTGCCATCCCTTTGAATGCTCTGTACCTGGGTGTGGTGGTTGGCAATGATCACGGCAGAGGAATGCTCCTCCCCGAAAAGCTCAACCCGGATATAGAGATTGGCAACATCTCTGACATGATGACAGCTGCAGAAATTCTGCTCCAGCAGCTCCCTGGCCCTGTCAATATCCTCCCCGCTCACGCTCTCCAGCACCTCCAGCTTCGCATCGGCATCACCACCTGCATAACCGAGGATGGCCGCCGCCTCGATCCCCCGCATCCCATTGGAGTTGGGCACCGTGACGCTTTTGACATTCTTAATGATATTGCCGCTGCAGTACACCTCCATTCGGGAAGCCTCTGCGCCGAGTACCTTCCGGGCCAGTGCCGCACAATAGGCCAGTGCGATCGGCTCCGTACAGCCAAGGGCCGGGATCAGCTCCTCCTGCAGGATTGCAACGTATGCACGATAAATCTGTTGATTCATGATTGCCTCCCGTCCATGCAGAACCGCTCACGGCAGCTGCTTGCCGGCCGCCAGATACAGCTCATACCATTCCTCTCTTGTCAGCGTAATGTCGGAGGCCTTGGCGAGTCCCTCTATTCTCTTCCGATTGGTGGTTCCGACAATGCACTGAATTCCTGCCGGATGCCGCAGAATCCATGCCACAGCGATGGCATTCGGCGTCGTATTGTATTGCTCCGCCAGCCGGTCGATCACGGCATTCAGTTCCCGGAAGCGTTCGTTTCCGAGGAACGTGCCCTCGAACATCCCGTACTGGAACGGCGACCAGGCCTGCAGCCGGAGCTTCTTCCACCGCGCATATTCTATGATGCTGTTGTCCCTGCTGCAGCCGGCATCGTTGGCGATGTTGAAATTCAGTCCGGCGTCAATGGTCGGGCAATGTGCGATGCTGTACTGGATCTGATTCACCTTGATGCGCCCGCCGCAGCAGGAATTCAGGAGCTCAATCTGCATCGGATTGTGGTTGGAAACGCCGAAGGCTCTCACCTTTCCCGCACGCTCCAGCGCATCAAAGGCCTCTGCAATCTCCTCCGGCTCCATCAGGGCATCCGGCCGGTGCAGCAGCAGAATGTCCACATACTCCGTGTGCAGGCGGCGCAGACTCGCATCCACCTGCTGCAGAATATACTCCCTGGACGAATCATAGCAGATTCCCGGGCGGATCACGCACTTGGTCTGCAGAATCATCTTCTCCCGCACAGAGGACGGGATCGCCCTGCCGAAGATCTCCTCGCACTCACCCCCGCCGTAAATGTCCGCATGATCAAAAAAATTGATGCCGCTGTCCATCGCCGTCTCTGCCAGGTCCCGCACCGCCTTCTCATCCTGCAGACCGTTGATCCGCATGCAGCCGATGCCGATGACGGACACATCCTTCACCTTCTCATTTATACTGACCGTTTTCATGTCTTCCACCTTTCCGTTTTGCCCTGTGCTTTCTGTTCCTGTGCCGCAGGCGCGCGGCGGCCGCCTCTGCGGGCAGACCGTCCTCCCGCCTGTCTGAATTTCTCCGGATCAGCTGCATTCCTCTCCATGCCATGCATCGACGGCAAGGATGGCTCTGCGATAAATACACATTGCTTTCTCCAGATTGTCGAGGTACTCCGCCTCATCGGCTCCGTGACAGTCACCGTGCCCGGGTCTCAGCCCCAGCTCCGTAAAATCCCGCGCAAAGCCCGTTCCGAAGCCGACCGTATCCGGCAGCCTGGCCGCGTAGGTGCCTCCACCCATCACATAGGGCGTCTGTTCTGCTCCGGTCTCCTCACAATATGCCTTCTGCAGAAGGCTGACAAAGGGATCTGCCGGATCCCGGTAATAAGGCTCTGTGTTTTTCACGCTGACGATTTCAAACCGTTCCATTCCCTCCGCCTGCCGCAGGCAATTCATCACCTGTTCTCCGGAGAACGTGACCGGATAACGGATGTCCAGCCGGCACCAGAGGTACCCATCCCGCAGCTCCAGCGTTCCGAGATTGCAGGTCAATCGTCCCGATACCTCATCCTCTCCGTCGATGCCGATCGCATTTCCGTATCCGTCTGCAGACAATCGATACAGAAAGTTCAGCAGGGCGCGGTCCTCTCCGCGAAAGACCTCCTCCGGCATCGGCTGTGCCGCATCCCCCGCCGCAGCTGCATCGTCATCCTCCTGTTCTGTCTGCAGGCTCCCCTGCAGCAGCCCCTCCAACAGATCGTGAACTGCATTGACGGTCTTCTCCGGGAAGGCCGCGTGTCCGCCGATTCCCTTTCCCTCGATTCTCTTCCCAGAAGAGAGAACTGCCTCCGCCTGCGACGGAATGATGTTCGGGGCCTCGCCTGCCTGCAGGCTCCTGAAGCCGGAGACCTTGCGGCCGGATTTCAGAACCAGCGTGAGCTTTCCCTTCTCCCCGCAGCACACCGGGAAGCCGCAGTCTGCCACGAAGGCCATATCCGGCAGGGGCGCGTGCTCTCGGAACCAGGCCGCATCCTCCATTCCGCGCTCTTCATCGCAGCCTGCCAGCTGCTTCACCCGGATATGCCGCAGCAATCCCTTCTCCTGCAGATATCGGAGGACATAGTAAACGGCCACCAGCGGCCCCTTGTTGTCCTGTACGCCGCGTCCCAGAATCCAGCGCCCCCTTCGGGACACCCCATAGGGGGCTGTCTCCCAGCCTTCGCCCGCAGGGACCACATCCAGATGATTCCAGATGCCGAGCACCCGCTCTGCCTTCTCCGCTCCGACACTCACCTCGCCGCAATATCCGGACAGGTCCCGGCAGGACAGTCCATCCCTCTGCGCCATGAACAGATACCGATCCAGAGCCCTCCGGCATTCCGCTCCGAACGGCACCCCCGTTCTCTCCCTTTGCGCCTCCGATTCCTCGGAAACACTCGGAATCGCAATCAGCTCTGCCATATCCTGCAGCATTTCCTCCTCATGGGTCCGAATCCACACAAGGAATTCCTGCTGATCCTTCTGCATTTCTCTCCTTCTTCCTTTCCGGGCTCTGCCGTGCCTCACTCTTCCGATCCCGTCTGACTGTCCCGGTATTTCCTTGGTGTCATCCCCGTTTCCAGTTTGAAATTCCGAATGAACTGTGAAAAGTCCTTATACCCGGTCAGGGCAGCCACCTCCGCAACGGACAATGTCGACCCGGACAGGAGCTCCTTCGCATGAACAATGCGGATCTGCCGCAGATAAGCTGTGAAATTCACCTTTTTCTGCTCCGCAAACAGATGGCTCACATAATCGCGGTTCATGAACAGAACCTCTTCCGCCATTTTCTTGAGTGTGATGTCCTCCGAGTAATGCTGGCCGACATATTCCTCGATGCTCGAAATGACATCGCGGCGATCCGGCGGCGCCTCCCTGCTCTCGCAGAGCTGCCGGCCGATATCCTGGAAATAGCTCTCCATTTCCTGCAGCGAGCTGCACTGCAGAATCCCATGGTCATCCAGAATGCAGATTCTCTCTCCCGTATCCTCCTGCAGACCGGCCGCCCGAAGGCAGATCACCCGCAGATGCAGGTAAAGCGTCTCCAGACTGCGGGTCTGCGGATTCCTTGGAATATCCGCAAAGACAGCATGCAGAATCTCGGTAAACCGCGCGCCGTTCCTCTGCTCCAGTGCCTGCTCCAGCAGCGCCACGCGGTCCTGGGAAATGCGGAATTCCTTTCTCCCCGAAACACCTCCCGGCTCCTCTGCCTGCTCATGGAAATGAACAGGGTTGCCGTCCGTCATGTATTGAAGAAGCGCATAATACGCCTCCTCCCAGGCCGCTGCAATGGAGGCCTCTCCGTTGTGCCTGCCGCTGATCCCACAGCAGACGGAGCAGCCGCCCTCCTTCGCCTTTGCCGACAGCTTCAGGAAAAAGCTCCTGTAGGTCTCAAAATCCTGAGTGACCAGAATCCACAGGCCGTTCAGCATCCCGATGAGCCGCATATTGTTCGATATGGTGCCCGCCGCGCATTCCTCGACCCAGGCCCGCACCTGTTCCCTCTGCAGCCGCTGCCCCATCGGATTCAGGGCCGCCACATAAAAAGTGCGGAACGTCTTGTCAAAAAGCTTTCTTCCGATCCCATCCGGCCGAAGACCCTCGATCGTCATCAGGACACAGCGGGCCGCGGCATCCTGCCCGTTCATCTGCTCCGCATCCGCCCTGCGCCTCGCCTTTTCAAAATACTTATCCAGACAATCGGAGATCGCCTTTTCATCCGCAGGCTTGAGAAGGTAATCCACAGCTCCCGCCTTCAGGGCATCGCGCGCATACTCGAATTCGGAGTATGCCGTCATAATCACCACCGGCGTATCCGGATTCAGGCCCCGGATTTCCCGCAGCATTTCAATCCCGTCCATCTGCGGCATCTTGATGTCCGTGATCACCAGGTCCGGATGCTTTCTGCGGAAGATCTCCAGTCCCTCCCGACCGTTTGACGCGAGCAGCACCGTGAATTCCCGGTTCCTGTCATAGCCGTATATCTGCGTTTCCAGCGATTGCCGTGCGTACAGCTCATCCTCTACAATCAGAATTGTCATATGCTTGTGATCAGCCCTTTACCGAGCCGGCTGTCAGTCCCTTGATGATGTATTTTTGTCCGCAGCAATATATGATCAGCATCGGCAGCATGGCGAGCAGATATGCTGTAAATGCCATCGTATAATCGAACGAATATTCCGTTTTGAAATTATACTGAAAAAGCGGCAGCGTCCACAACGTCTGTGAACGATTCAGGATCAGCAGAGGCAGCATGAAGTCGTTCCAGAACCACAGGGCATCCATGATGATGAGCGTGGCAATCATTGGCTTCACCAGCGGAAGAATCACATGGACATAAACCTGCAGCACGCTTGCCCCATCGATATAGGCGGATTCTTCAATCTCGTAA
>CAVKMX010000069.1:0-12295 GCA_963657295.1 Clostridium sp. CAG:302 | reverse complement strand
ATGCCTGCAAGCAGTCAATTCACGTTGAAATGTGGCAGGTGCTAAACAGATACATTTTAATAATCCTTGGCATTCAGATATTTCAGATAGTTGATCACCATCAGCGAGATCTTGAACCGCAGGGCATCATCGAACACGCGGATGTCCAGTCCTGTCTGCTTCTGCAGCTTCTCGATGCGGTATACCAGCGTATTGCGGTGAATGAACAGCTGCCGGGATGTCTCGGAAACGTTCAGATTGTTCTCGAAGAAGCAATTGATGGTGGAAAGCGTCTCTGCATCCAGATCATCCGGGATCTCCTCTCCGAACACCTCATGAATGAAGACATTGCAGAGATTGGACGGCAGCTGATAGATCAGCCGTCCGATGCCCAGCTTGTTGTAGGAATTCACCATCTTCTCCGCATTGAAGATTCTCCCGACGTCCATCGCCATCCTGGCCTCCTTGTAGGAGCGGGAGATGTTCTTCAGATCCGTAACGATGGAGCCGTAGGAGGCGCGCACCTTCATCAGAGCCTCTGTGTTGAGCATATCCACGGCGATGGTGGCCGCCTCATCCAGCTGGTCATAGGCATCCGCGGTATCCACTGCCTTGATGATGATCACGCTCTTTTCGTCCACCTCCGTGAGGTAGTCGCCGTTGTGAGAGGTAAAAATGCTGCCGAGAAGCTCGCTGGCAGAGGCCTCTCCCTCGGAATCCAGCTCGACCAGAATAATGGCCCTCGGAACCTGATAGTTGATATGAAGCTTCCGTGCCCGGTTGTGAATGTCCACCAGGAGCAGATTGTCCAGCAACAGATTCTGGAAGAAGTTGTTGCGATCATATTTCTCTTTATAGGCGACCATGAGGTTCTGGATCTCACTGACCGCAATCCTTGCAATCATCAGGGTGTGATCGCCGTCCCCGATGGCCGTCAGGATGTACGACGTGTCCGCCTCGTCCCTTACCTTCAGAAGGTAGCGGTTCCCTACAATCTGGCTGTCCACGCTGGATTTGGCAAAGCCGGACACCAGCTCCGCCGCACCGGCCTCCGCCCCCTGTGTCATGGCGAACACACCGCCGTTCACATCCTGCAGGCAGAACTCCACCCTGGATATTCCTGCCAGTTCCTCCAGGCAATTCTTGATGATCTGAGAAGACAGCATATGGATTTCCTTTCTTCCGTTCCGGCTTTGACTCCGTTATTCGTATAACTTGAACATCTGTCGACTAATTTTACTCGTCCTATTTATAAAAAACAACCGATTTCACACGATTTACACAGATCTTCGCTGCGCATAAACCGCATTCCGGTGAGAAAGCATCGAGCATCCCTGTTCCCCCAAACGCAAATCGGATGGACAGGAACTCCTGTCCATCCGATCATTCTCTCTTAAATAATTTCGTATCTAGTTGGTGATGGTCTTCTCGGTCTCTTTGTCGAATACGTGTACCTTCTCGGTATCGATCGCAAACTTCACTTCCGTACCGGGACGAGCCGTGGTCTTGGGATCCACACGGGCGGTAACCGGTGTCTCGTTGATGTCGAAATACAGGAATACCTCGGCACCCAGAAGCTCGTATACGTTAACCTTTGCATCAAAGATGGCGGTGGACTTTGCAAGATCATCCGGATCATCCGACATATTCTCAGGACGAATGCCCATCACAACGGTCTTTCCGTTGTAGCCGCCGTCGATCAGCGCCTTGGACTTTGCAGCGTTCAGCGGAACGCTTACGCTGGAGCCGATCTGCAGAACAGCCTGAGAGCCGTTTACCTTTACAACGGCATCCAGGAAGTTCATCTGCGGAGATCCCATGAAGCCTGCCACGAACAGGTTGCAGGGAAGATCATACAGATGCTGCGGCGTATCCACCTGCTGCACAACGCCGTCCTTCATAACAACGATTCTGGTGCCCAGCGTCATAGCCTCGGTCTGGTCATGAGTTACGTAGATGATGGTGGTGCCCAGTCTCTGGTGCAGCTTGGCAATCTCTGCTCTCATCTGAACACGAAGCTTTGCATCCAGGTTGGAGAGAGGCTCATCCATCAGGAATACCTTCGGGTTACGTACAATAGCACGGCCCATGGCAACACGCTGTCTCTGTCCGCCGGAAAGAGCCTTCGGCTTGCGGTCCAGCAGGTTGGTCAGATCCAGGATCTTCGCTGCATTGCGAACCATCTTATCGATCTCGTCCTTCGGAACCTTGCGCAGCTTCAGTCCGAATGCCATGTTGTCATATACCGTCATGTGCGGATACAGAGCATAGTTCTGGAAGACCATGGCGATATCACGATCCTTCGGCTCTACATCGTTCATAACCTTGCCGTCGATCTTCAGGGTACCGGAGGAAATGTCTTCCAGTCCTGCGACCATACGAAGGGTTGTAGACTTACCGCACCCGGAAGGTCCTACGAAGATGATGAATTCCTTATCTTCGATTTCCAGGTTGAAATCCTTTACTGCCTCAAATCCATTGGGATATCTCTTGTAGATGTGCTCTAAGCTAAGACTTGCCATTTCATTTCCTCCTATGCTGCGGGACACCCCGCCTCAACGACTGCATTCAGTATATGAAAAAGCCGCCCGCCGCGCCATTGCCCAAATCCACAAAAAATGTAGGGATTTGTTGGCAAGACTGCGGCTTGACGGCCTCGAATGCTAACCCTTTGGTTAATATGTTTATTTTTCTTCCTCTTCCATCGGCACATTGTCCAGAGACGGTGCCGGCGCAGGATCCTTGCCCAGCTTCTCATTCAGGTAGCGGTAGGCGTCCTCCACCTCCTCGTCGCTCTCGGAGGATACGGCCGGCTTTTCCTCCGGCTCAAACCGTGCGAACGGCTTGCTGACGAGCAGACAGGTAAGATATCCCGGTACCGTAAAGCCGAAGAGCAGCATGATGGGGAAGAGCAGCGGCACCGCCACCAGAGAGATCACCAGCAGCACCGCCGCGCCGATCCAGACAAGGCCGATTCCCAGGGTCCTGGGGAAGTTGGCAATGGCGATCAGCATGGAATTCTTGATGGTTCTTCCCACCTTGTTGACGAAATGGCTCTGCAGCGGGAAAACCCAGATCAGCAGAAGGTACAGCGTCACGGATACGCCGCCCACCAGGTACTTGATCAGCTTCGGGAAGGCATCCGGCGACTGGCGGAACATCCAGAAATCCATCGCCAGCACCACGATCACCGCCAGCATAAAGAGCCACTCCACCGTGGCCTGTACGAAATTGTCCTTGAACTGCCGGAAGAACGGCTTTACGACATATCCTTCCTCCTTCCGCACCCACTTGAGCTCCACGTAATACATGGAGGAAAGTGCCGATCCCGCCGTCACCACCGGAATGCATAAGAGCAGCACCAGCAGATTCAGGATCATCATGTCCGCCAGACGGGACAGGCCCTGCATGACCGGATTGTCCAGATTAAATAATTTTCCCAATTTCCGTTCCTCGCTTTCCCAACAGATCTCCGATGTGCATCTCTCCCCTCACAGAAGGTATGTTCTCAGGTTCTGCTTCGCGTCCTCACGGCAGCAATTCCTCCAGAAAGCTGCGGATCCACTCCTGAATCGTCTGTGCAAGGCTCTTCCGGACCTTCTCGGTGATCCGGTCCGTTTCCTTCTGTATGGCATCCGTCACCGCGTCTGAGGCCGCATCTCCGGCCTCCTGCAGCTTCTGGCTCACCGCATCGGACACCGAGTCCTTCGCCTCATCCAGCTGCTGCCGCACCTCCTGTCTGCCGGAAATATCCGACCAGATTCCGATGGGCGAGAGGCCCATGTCATCCAGCTCTCCCAGTGCCTCCAGAAGATATGCCTTCTCCTTCTGCCATCCTGCCGATGCCTGCGCCGCACCGGAGGAATCCTCCTCTGCCGCAGCCGCCGGCAGCGCCGGCATGAGCATCGCAGCCAGTGCAAGCGCGGCCCCGGCTCTCACCGCAGCCGTCCGTATTTTCTCAGCAGATCTCTGCACCATCACTCATTCCCTTATCCGGCTCGGGTGTCATCAGGGCCAGCTTCCCGTCCGCATCCTCTGCGCACAGCAGCATGCCCTCCGAGAGAACTCCGGCGAGCCTGGCCGGCTTCAGATTGCAGACCACCGCTACGGTCTTGCCCACCATCTCCTCCGGCTCATAGAACTTATGAATGCCGGACACGATCTGGCGGACCTCCTTCCCGATCCTCACCTGCGAACACAGAAGCTTCTTGGAGCCCTTTACCGCCTCACAGTGCTCAATTCTGCCGACGCGCAGCTCTGCCTTTGCAAAGTCATCGATCGATATCTCCGGCTTATGCTCCGGTGCCGCCTCTGCCTTCCCGGCAGGTGCTGCGTTCTCCGGTGCGCCCTCCTTCTTGCTGTCGCCCGGATCGCCCTTTGCTGCGGCGGCCGCGGCCTCTGCCTTCTGCCGCTCCACGATGACAGCCACCTTTGCGAGGACCTCCTTTTCATCCAGGCGTGCGAACAGGATTTCCGGTTCCGCCGTCACCCTGCTGCCGGAGGGATAGCATCCGAACTGCTCCAGCGTATCGAACTCCCGCAGAGACGTATTCATCTGCGCCGCAATCTTATCTGCCGTCTCCGGCATGAACGGAGCCAGCAGGGAGGCGCCCATGACGATGCCCTCTGTCAGATTGTAGAGCACCGTTGCAAGGCGGTCCTTCTGCGCCTCGTCTCGGGCCAGGATCCACGGTTCCGTCTCGTCGATGTATTTATTCAGCCGCTTGAAGACGGCGAAGATCTCCTTGAGCGCATCCGCGACGCGGAGCTCCTCCATGTCCTCCTCGACCTTCGCGTAGGCTCCCGTGGCCACCTTCTTCAGGTCCTCGTCCACCGGCTCCGCCGTCTTTCTGTCGCACACCACGCCGTCAAAATACTTATTGCTCATGGAAATCGTCCGCTTCACGAGATTTCCCAGCGTATTGGCCAGATCGGAGTTGATCCGTTCCACGCAAAGCTCCCACGTGATGACCCCGTCGTTCTCGTACGGCATCTCATGAAGAACAAAATACCGGACGGCGTCCACGCCGAAGAGCTCTGCCATGTCGTCCGCATAGATCACATTTCCCTTGGTCTTGGACATTTTCTCGCCGCCCTGTAAAAGCCACGGATGTCCGAACACCTGCTTTGGCAGGGGCTCTCCCAGCGCCATCAGGAAAATCGGCCAGTAGATGGTATGGAAGCGGATGATGTCCTTGCCGATCAGGTGCAGATCCGCCGGCCAGTATTTGCGGTACAGCTCCGAGGAATCGCCCTCTGCGTCGTACCCGATCCCGGTGATATAGTTGGTCAGAGCGTCCAGCCAGACATAGACCACGTGTCCCGGGTCAAAATCCACGGGAATCCCCCATTTAAAGCTCGTGCGGGACACACACAGGTCCTGCAGCCCCGGCAGGAGGAAATTGTTCATCATCTCGTTCTTGCGGGACACCGGCTGAATGAATTCGGGATGCGTGTTGATGTGATCGATCAGTCTCTGCGCATATTTCTGCATCCGGAAGAAATAGGCATTCTCATTCTCCTCATGGACCTCGCCGCCGCAGACCGGGCACTTTCCCTCATCCACGATCTGTGAGGCGGTATAAAAGGCCTCACACTCGGTGCAGTACATTCCTTTGTACTGGCCGAGGTAAATGTCCCCCTGATCGTAAAGCTTCCGGAAGATCTTCTGCACCTGCCGCTCATGGTCCTCATCCGTGGTGCGGATGAACCGATCATAGGAAATGTTCATGCCGTCCCAGATTCCCTTGATCTGCCCGGCGATCTCGTCCACGAATTCCTTCGGTGTTTTGCCGGCTCTTCCGGCCCTCTCTTCAATTTTCTGTCCGTGCTCGTCCGAGCCCGTCTGGAAATGAACGTCGTAGCCGTCCGCACGCTTATAGCGGGCGATGCTGTCCGCCATGATGATCTCATAGGTATTGCCGATGTGCGGCTTTCCCGAGGTATACGCAATGGCCGTTGTAATGTAATAGGGTCCCTTATTCTGCATTCGTTCTCCTTCTCCTTCGTCCCCGCTGTCCTAATACGTGATCACCTCACAGCCGGATTCCGTCACCAGCACCTGCACCTCCCGCTGTGCCGACGGCTTGCCGTCTGCCGTGTAGATTGACCAGCCGTTGTCCTCATCCTGGAAGATCTCATCCGTCCCCATGTTGACCATCGGCTCAATCGTAAAGCACATGCCCGGCACCATCAGCATTTCAGTCCCGGGTCTGGACACATAGCTGACATAGGGATCCTCGTGGAATTCCAGACCGCACCCATGCCCGCCGATCTCCTTGACAACGGTATACCCGTTGTCAAGCGCATGCTGATGCACCGCATGTCCCATGTCCCCCATAAAGGTCCACGGCTTCACCATCTCAATGCCCTTCTCAACGCACTCATAGGTGACCTTTACCAGCTTCTGCCAGTCCTCCCGCACATTTCCCAGCATGTACATGCGGGAAGAGTCGGAATAATATCCGTTCAGGATGGTGGAGCAGTCCACGTTGACGATGTCTCCGTCCTTCAGCACCACGTCACTGCTGGGAATGCCGTGGCAAACCTGATCGTTGACGGAGGTGCATACGCTCTTCGGATACCCCTCATAATGAAGATCTGCCGGAATGCCGCCCATCTTCACCGTCGTATTGTACACGATGTCATCGATTTCCTGTGTGGTCATCCCGATGCGGATCTTATCCTGCACCTCATCGAGCACGGCGATGTTGATCTTCGCGCTGGCCCGGATGCCCTCCACCTCCTTCGGTGTCTTGATGATGCTCCTGTCCGGAACGATGTGTCCCTGCAGCTCGTACTCTCGGATTCTCTCATCAAACTCCATATGGCAGGTCTTGTATTTCCTGCCGCTTCCGCACCAGCAGGGTGCGTTGCGATCCAGCTTGGTCATATGCTGTATCATAGAACCGTTTCTCCTTCTCCTTCCGATCCGGTATTCCGTCTGCGGTTCGACCGCTCACGACGGGCAGCTGTTCCGCTCCAGGCATCCCTGCGGGTTCATCCGGAAATGCCGCAGGAACCTCGCCGTGTTGGCCGCCGGGTCTCCCCGGTAAACCGCAGATCCCGCCACGATGACGTTGGCGCCGGCCGCAATGACGGTATCCACATTCTCCTCCGTGATGCCGCCATCCACCTGAATGTCCGTATCCAGTCCCCGCGCACGCAGGGCTTCCCTCGCCTCCCGGATTCTCCCGGTGCTCTCTTCCATGTACTCCTGTCCGCCGAATCCCGGCTCCACCGTCATGACCAGGAGCATGTCAATTTGCTCCAGGTACGGCAGTGCCTCCCTCACCGGCGTCCCCGGCTTGATGGCCAGCCCGACTCTCTTCCCCTGGGCCCGGATGGCCGCAATCACCGCCGCGGGGTCGGAGGCCGCCTCCAGATGAAAGGTGATCCCGTCGGCTCCGCATTCCGCGAATTCCCGGATGTAGCGCACCGGCTCCGTCACCATCAGGTGAACATCCAGAAACTGATCGGTTCCCCGCCGGATGCTGCGCAGCACCGGCATGCCGAAGGAGATCGACGGAACGAATACGCCGTCCATCACATCCACATGCACCCAGGGAGCGCCTGCGCAGGCCGTCTGCTGAATCTGTTCTCCCAGGCAATTGAAATCAGCCGCCAGAATTGACGGAGACAACTTTATCATATTTTCCTCATTCTGCCGCAGCTGCACGCACTCGATAACCCGAGGCTCCTGTGACAGAACCCCGGGCTTGTATGTCCTACTCCATCGCGATGATCCGGAACCTGCGGGCTCCGGGTTGTCTGAGCTCTCAACCCTTGACGAAGGCCAGCGTCTTCGCCGCGATGCCGGCGCCGTCCAGACCGTATTTGGCCACCAGCTGCGCTGCCGTTCCGGATTCGCCGAAGCAATCCTCGATGCCGATGCGGCACAATCTGACAGGATGCTTCTCCGAGAGCACCTCTGCTACGGCACCGCCGAGGCCGCCGATGATGCTGTGCTCCTCCGCCGTCACTACCTTGCCGGTTTTGGCCGCCGAGGCCAGCAGCAGCTCCTCATCCAGGGGCTTGATGGTGCAGATGTTGATGACCTCTGCATCGATTCCCTCTCCCTTCAGTGCCTCGGCTGCATCCAGTGCCGCCGAAACACAGATGCCGGTCGCCGCAATGGTAACGTCCTTTCCTTCCTTCAGAAGCTTGCCCTTGCCGATTTCAAAATGATACTCCGGATCATTGAAAACCGGAACGGCATACCGTCCGAAGCGCATATAGACCGGACCGACATAATCTGCCGCCGCCTTGACGCAGGCTCTCGCCTCGACGTCGTCCGAGGGGCTCATCACCACCATTCCGGGGATGGTCCGCATCAGCGCCAGGTCCTCGTTGCACTCATGGCTCGCTCCGTCCTCTCCCACGGTGATGCCGGCGTGTGTTGCGCCGATCTTGACGTTCAGGTGCGGATATCCGATGGAATTCCTTACCTGCTCGTAGGCACGCCCTGCCGCGAACATGGCAAAGGTGGAGGCAAAGGGGATCTTTCCTGCCGCTGCAAGTCCTGCCGCAATGGACATCATGTTGCCCTCTGCAATGCCGCAGTCATAGAAACGCTCCGGATATTTCTTGGCAAAATAGGAGGTTCTGGTGGAGGCCTTCAGATCCGCATCCAGAACGACAATGTCCGGATGATCGGCGCCCAGCTCTTCCAGCGCATGTCCGTAGCTCTCACGCGTCGCAATTTTCTTAATATCAGCCATTCTTCCCTTCCCGCCGCAGCCCGTCTGCGGCAACGCGGACAGAATTCACACAGGTGGATTCTGCATGATCATCACATCTCTTACGCTTCCTTTTCCAGCTCTGCATCAATGGCCGCCAGATCCTGCATGGCAACTGCATACTGCTCGTCGTTCGGTGCCACACCGTGCCAGGCCGCCTGATTCTCCATGTAGGAGACGCCCTTCCCCTTCACGGTTCTGGCGATGATCGCAGTGGGCATTCCCTTTGTGGCCCTGGCCTCTGCAAAGGCGGCACGGATCTCATCAAAATTGTGTCCGTCGATGCAGATGACATGGAAGTTGAAGGCCTCGAACTTCTTATCGATGGGATAAGGATTGTTCACCTGGGAGATGTCGCCGTCAATCTGCAGATTGTTGTTGTCCACGATGACGCAGAGATTGTCCAGCTTCTTGGCGCCGGCGAACATGGCAGCCTCCCAGACCTGTCCCTCTTCGGTCTCCCCGTCTCCCAGGAGCGTGTACACGCGGTAGTCTCTTCCGTCAACCTTTCCCGCGACGGCCATGCCGACGGCCGCCGAAATGCCCTGTCCGAGGGAGCCGGAGGACATGTCCAGTCCCGGCAGATACTGCATGCTGGGATGTCCCTGCAGTCTGCTGCCCAATTTGCGGAAGGTCTTGAGCTCTTCGACCGGGAAATATCCCTTCTGTGCCATGGTCGCATACAGTCCCGGGCAGGTATGGCCCTTGGACAGCACGAAGCGGTCCCGGTCCGGATCCCCGATGAGCTCCGGTCCCACGTGCATCTCTTCAAAATAGAGATAGGTATACAGATCCGCCGCGGAAAGAGATCCTCCGGGATGCCCTGCCTGTGCGGAGTAAACCGCGGTCACGATGCCCTTGCGGATTTCGTTGGCAGTCTTTTTCAGCTCTAGGTTTTTCAACGTCATTTCCTCCTTGTGCATATATCCGTTGCCGTTCATGTCGGTGATGCGGCTATTGCCCCTGTCCATAATAGGCGTTCGCGCCGTGCTTGCGATAATAATGCTTGTCCTGCAGAACCTGCGGCGCCGGTGAAACCTTCGGATTGATCAGCTCTGTCCGATAGGCCATTTTGGCGACCTCCTCGAGCACCACCGCACTGTGCACCGCCTCCAGCGGCGTCTTCCCCCACGCGAAGGGACCGTGGTTGGTGCAGAGGCAGGCCGGAACCGCCCCGCAGTCTTTTCCCTGTTCTGCAAATTCACTGACGATGAGAGCGCCCGTGTTGTGCTCATAGGCTTCGTCAATTTCCTCCTTCGTCAGGGTGCGCAGGCACGGGATCTCACCGTAGTAATAATCCGCATGCGTGGTGCCGTAGCACGGGATGCTGCGCCCGGCCTGTGCCCAGCTGGTTGCATAGGAAGAATGGGTGTGAACGATTCCGCCGATGTCCTCCCAGCTCTTGTACAGAAAGGCATGCGTGGGTGTGTCCGAAGACGGATTCAGGTCTCCTTCGACCTTGTTCCCGTCGAAGTCCACCACGACCATGTCCTTTGCCCTGAGCTTTTCATATTCCACACCGCTTGGCTTGATGACGAACAAACCGTCCTTCCGGCTCACGCCGGATACATTGCCCCAGGTAAAGGTCACCAGCCCGTACCGGGGCAGCATCCTGTTCGCTTTATAGACCTGCTCTTTCAATTCTTCCAGCATACTGTCCTCATTTCCTCCTCCGTGCGCCGTTTCCCGCGCGCGGCATCCGATGTTCTCTCCGGGATAGGTCTGCCTCACTGCAGGGCGCCGACGGCCGCAGCCTCAATGGACAGGCCCTTTTCATACCGGGCCAGATAGGCGTCAAACCCGGCGACATCCGCAGGATCCGGACGGATGGTCTCACCCTCTGCCGCAGCGAATACCCTGCGGTTCAGCCACGCATCCAGCGCAAGTCCCTCTCCCCGCACCGCGTAGGCCGCCAGCAGGGCAATCCCCCAGGCGCCGCCCTCTCCGGCTGTCGTCATGCAGGTGACCGGTGTGTTCAGGGCTGCCGCCAGAATGCTCTGCCCGACGCCCTTCGTCTTGAAGAGGCCGCCGTGCCCCATCATGTTGTCAACCTTTACCCCCTCCTGCTTGAGCAGCAGATCCATGCCGGCCTTCAGGACGGAGAGGGATGCATACAGATGCACCCGCATGAAATTTGCCAGATTGAAGGCCGCATTCGGTGTCCGCACGAACAGAGGGCGTCCCTCATTCATCCCGGTAATGGGCTCCCCGGAGAAATAATTGTAATCCAGCAGCCCGCCGCAGTCCTTGTCTCCCTCCAGGGCTTTGCCGTACAGAACGGAGAACAGCCGGTTCCGGTCTGCCTGCACTCCCATGGCGCCGCAGAACTCATCAAAGAGACCAACCCATGCGTTCAGGTCCGACGTGCAGTTGTTGCAGTGCGCCATGGCCACAAGATCTCCCGCAGGTGTGGTCACCAGGTCGATCTCCGGGTAGACATTCTGCAGCTCCTTTTCCAGCACGATCATGCCGAAGCACGATGTCCCCGCCGATACATTGCCGGTCCTTTTGGCCACCGCATTGGTTGCCGCCATGCCGGTGCCGGCATCCCCCTCCGGGGGACACATCGGGATTCCCGCCTCCAGCTCTCCGGAAACATCCAGGAGCGCCGCGCCCTTTGCGGTCAGTGTCCCGGCCGGCTCGCCGGCTCGCCGGTTCTGCGGGAACACGTCCGGCAGCTTCCAGACGTAGTGTTGCTCCGCGATCCGGGCATTGAACTTCTCCACCATCTCCGCATCGTAATCCTGCGTCTGCATGCTGATGGGGAACATCCCGGAGCCGTCGCCCACACCGATCACCTTTTCTCCCGTCAGCTGCCAGTGAACATAGGCTGCCAGCGTCGCCACGAAGCGGATGTCCTTTACATGCTCTTCGCCGTTCAGAATTGCCTGGTACAGGTGCGCGACGGTCCAGCGCTGCGGAATGTTGTAATGGAAGAGCTCCGCGAGCTCCCCGGCTGCCTCTCCGGTAATGGTGTTGCGCCACGTGCGGAACGGCACCAGCAGCTCATCCCTGTCATTGAACGCCAGGTACCCGTGCATCATCGCGCTGATGCCGATGGCCGCCAGCCTGCGGATCGGTACCCCGTAGTGCTCCTGCACATTCCTGCGAAGATCGGCATAGCACCCCTGCAGCCCCTTCCAGATGTCCTCCAGCGAGTACGTCCATATTCCGTTTTCCAGGCGGTTCTCCCATTCCCAGGCCCCTTCGGCCGCCGGAATGTTGTCCGTGGTGATCAGCTCCGCCTTGATGCGCGTCGAGCCGAATTCAATGCCAAGGACCGCCTTCCCCTCCTCGATTTCCCTCCTGATCTCCAACTGCTCCATATTCACCCTTTCTGCTGCCTCCGGTATCTGCCCGGCCCGGAAGGAATGTTCCCTGACGTTTCGCCCGGGCTCCCCCTTCTGTGTCCTTCCATGCAGCGCGGAATCATGATCCGTTTGTTATTCTATCATACGCCGCTCCAACATGCCGAGAGATTACCCCGCAATTCTTGCGGCGCGCCGCAGGATTCGTTACAGTTCATTCGCCCGCCGGTGACGGGTCCTGGCGGAGCTGTCCATCCTGGGGACGTTCTC
>CAVKMX010000068.1:0-12309 GCA_963657295.1 Clostridium sp. CAG:302 | reverse complement strand
GTATTTTCAGAGCCTCCGGTGGATGAGCTGTATCCGGAAGAATTTCCCGCGCCGGAAGGAGCCGCGGTCTTCTCCGTTGAGGCGCTGCCCGGTCAGTTTGATCAGAGAGCAGATTCCGCTGTGCAGTGCATCCAGCTGCTGAACCCGGATTCCAACGTCATCATCAAGACAGCACAGACCTATGTGCTGACAGGGAACATTTCAGAGGAAGAACTTGCCAGAATCAAATCCAATCTGATCAACCCCGTCGATTCCAGAGAGAACAATGCTCCGAAGCCGGAGACGCTGGCCGCCGAATATGAAGAGGCACCGGATGTTGCAGTCTTCGACGGCTTCATCGAAATGAAGGAGAATCAGCTCAGGGAGCTGTACGGCTCGCTGGGCCTTGCGATGACCTTCGCCGATTTCAAACTGATCCAGGATTATTTCAGCGGACGCTTTGACAACGCCGTGCACAGAGATCCGACGATGACGGAGATCCGCGTGCTGGACACCTATTGGTCCGATCACTGCCGTCATACCACCTTCTCGACCGAGCTGCGTGACATTGCCTTTGAGGACGGCTATTACCGCGTTCCGATGGAGACGACCTTCCGGAGCTATCAGGACACGAGAGAGGAAATGTATGCGGACCGCCCGGAGAAGTATCCCTGTCTCATGGACCTTGCCGTTATCGGTGTGAAGAAGCTCAAGGCCGAGGGAAAGCTGACGGATCAGGAGGAGTCGGATGAGAACAACGCCTGCTCCGTTGTCATTCCCGTAAAGGTGGATTACGGCGAGGGTCCGGTCGAAGAGGAGTGGCTCATGTTCTTCAAGAATGAGACGCACAACCACCCTACGGAGATCGAGCCCTTCGGCGGTGCGGCCACCTGCCTCGGCGGCGCAATCCGCGATCCGCTTTCCGGAAGAGGATATGTATACCAGGCCATGCGCGTCACCGGCGCGGCCGATCCCACGGTGCCCGTTGCACAGACGCTGGAGGGCAAGCTCCCGCAGAAGAAGCTGTGCACCGGAGCCGCACAGGGGTATTCGAGCTACGGCAACCAGATCGGTCTTGCAACCGGAGAGGTGAAGGAGATTTACCATCCCGGGTATGTTGCCAAGCGCATGGAGATCGGCGCCGTGATGGGAGCGGCGAGACGTTCGGACGTGATCCGTGAGAACAGCGATCCGGGAGATATCATCATTCTGCTCGGCGGCCGGACCGGGCGTGACGGCTGCGGCGGAGCCACCGGCTCCTCCAAGAAGCACACCGAGAAATCGCTGGAGACCTGCGGTGCAGAGGTGCAGAAGGGAAATGCACCGACAGAGCGCAAGCTTCAGAGACTGTTCCGCCGGCCGGAGGTGTCTCACCTTATCAAGAAATGCAACGATTTCGGCGCAGGCGGCGTGTCGGTTGCCATCGGCGAGCTGGCGGCGGGGCTGGACGTGAATCTGGACCTGGTGCCGAAGAAATACGAGGGACTCGACGGCACGGAGCTGGCGATCTCGGAGTCCCAGGAGCGCATGGCGGTTGTGGTCGCACCGAAGGATCAGGAGGAGTTCCTGCGCTATGCCGCAGAGGAGAATCTGGAGGCGACGCCGGTGGCGGTGGTCACCGGGAAGCCGCATCTGGTGCTGAACTGGAGAGGAAAGGCCATTGTGGACATCTCCAGAGCCTTTCTGGACACAAACGGCGCACACCAGGCGACGGATGTGACCGTTGAGATGCCGGACCCGGAGGAAAATTACCTGAAGAGGATCGCGGCGGACGCGGTCCGGGACGCATTGCAGGATGAGCCGGAGGGCTCCACGGACGGTGCGGCATTTACAAGAGCCTTTCTCCCGCTCCTGTCAGATCTCAATGTCTGCTCCCAGAAGGGACTGGTGGAGCGCTTTGACTCCTCCATCGGCGCGGGAACCGTGACCATGCCCTACGGCGGACAGTATCAGCTGACGGAAACGCAGTCCATGACGGCGAAGCTTCCGGTTCTGGGAGGCAGAACGGACACCGTCACCATGATGAGCTATGGCTTTGATCCGTATCTGTCCAGCTGGAGCCCTTATCACGGGGCAATTTATGCGGTGACGCAGTCCATCGCCAAGATCATCGCCGGCGGCGGCTCTTATGATCGGCTGCACTTCACCTTTCAGGAGTTTTTCCGCCGGATGAGCATGGAGCCGACGCGCTGGAGCCAGCCGTTTGCGGCACTCCTGGGTGCCTACGATGCACAGATCGGCTACGGCATTGCCTCCATCGGCGGAAAGGATTCCATGTCCGGGACCTATGAGGACAGAGGCAGGGACATTGATGTGCCGCCGACGCTGGTTTCCTTTGCCGTCGATGTTGCGAAGGGCGAGGAGATTGTGACGCCGGAGCTCAAGCGGACAGGAGATGTGCTGGTTCGCTTCTATATTGAGAAGGATGAGTTCGACATCCCGGTTTACGACAGCGTCATCGCCCTGTATCACAAGGTGACGGAGCTCCTGCGGTCCGGGACGGCGGTGGCCGCTTATGCTCTGGACAGCTACGGAGCGGCCGCTGCGGCAGCGAAGATGGCGTTCGGCAGCCGGCTGGGGGTCCGCTTCAATGAGGAGCTGCCGGTACGTTCCTACTACGACAACGGTCTGGGCGATATCCTGCTGGAGATTCCGGCGGAGGAGGTCCCTGCTCTGGAGAATCTGGAGGATGTGGATTATGAGATCATAGGAACTGTGCTGGGACAGGGAGACGGCTTTGAGTACGGCACCGGCAGGATTTCCATGGAGGAAGCGCTGTCCGCCTGGAAGGAGCCCCTCGAGAGCGTATTCCCGACCGTGGCCGTCAGAGACAGGACACCGGTGGAGAGTCCTCTTTACAAGGCGGAGTCTGTGTATGTCTGCGGGCATAAGCTGGGAGAGCCGACGGTGTTCATCCCGGTGTTCCCGGGAACCAACTGCGAGTACGATGCAGCGGCCGCCTTCGAGAAGGCGGGGGCAAGGGCGAAGGTCTGCGTATTCCGCAACATCACGCCGACTGGTATCCGTGATTCCGTTGAGGAGTTCGGCAGGGCCATCGAGAACGCACAGATGATCATGTTCCCCGGCGGATTCTCCGCGGGCGATGAGCCGGACGGCAGTGCCAAATTCTTCGCAACCAGCTTCCGGAATGAGCGGATTCGGGAGGCCATTGCGGACCTTCTGAACCGGCGCGACGGACTGGTGCTGGGCATCTGCAACGGCTTTCAGGCCCTGATCAAGTTGGGGCTGGTCCCGAACGGTGCGCTGACCGGTCAGGATGAGAAGGCACCGACGCTGACCTTCAACACCATCGGCCGGCATATTTCCAAGGAGGCCTACATCAAGGTGGTCAGCAGCAAATCTCCCTGGCTGCAGGAGGCAAAGCTGGGAGGCGTATACGTCAATCCGGCGTCCCACGGCGAGGGACGGTTTGTCGCGCCCCGGGAGTGGCTGGAGAAGCTGTTCGCAAACGGCCAGGTGGCGACGCAGTATTGTGACCCTGCCGGCAATGTGTCCATGGATGAGGAGTGGAACATCAACGGCTCCTACATGGCCATTGAGGGCATCACCAGTCCGGACGGACGGGTGTTCGGCAAGATGTGCCATTCAGAGCGGATCGGCGACCGTGTGGCCGTGAACATCATCGGTGAACAGGATCTGCGCATTTTCGAGAGCGGCGTGAGATATTTCCTGTAATGCCGCGGACAACAGTCATGTCAGCCCGGGTGGGAGTGACTCCCATCAGCTGTGCCTGACAGAAGGGTTTGTACAGAAGGGTTTGTTATAGAAGGGACAGTAGAGCATGAAGGCATTTTTGATTCTGGAGGACGGAACGGTTTTCACCGGGACATCCTTTGGCGCCGGCAAAGAGGTGATCAGTGAGATCGTGTTCAACACATCCATGGCCGGCTATCCGGAGGTCCTGACCGACCCGAGTTATGCGGGACAGGCGGTCTGCATGACCTATCCGCTGATCGGCAATTACGGCATCTGCCTGGAGGATATGGAGTCCGAGAGGCCCTGGCCGGATGCGCTGATCGTACGGGAGGCCTGCACGGAGCCCTCCAATTTCCGGAGTGATGAGACGCTGGATTCATTCCTGAAGCGGTATGACATTCCCGGCATTGAGGGCATTGACACCAGGGCATTGACCAAGATTCTGCGCGAAAAGGGCACCATGAACGGAATGGTGACGACGGATGCAGCCTATGACCTGGAGACGGTGCTCCCGAAGCTCCATGCCTATACCTGCGGAAAGGTCGTGGAAAAGGTCACCTGCAGGGAACGTCTGGAGCTGTCCGGCACAAGGGATCTTGCAGAGAACGGGCCGCTCTCCGGCCATGCCGTCTTTGATGCCGAGAGCTTTGAGCTGTATCAGAAGGGGGACAGGAGCCGGAAGGAGCCGCGTCCCAGCCTTGTCCGCTCGCTTTCCGGCGCCGGCCTTCACATTGCACTGCTGGACGTCGGCTACAAGAAGAACATTGCGCGCAGCCTTGCCATGCGCGGCTGCGATGTCACGATTTATCCGGCCGGAACACCGGCAGAGGAGATTCTCGGGGATCATCCGGACGGCATCATGATTTCCAACGGCCCCGGCGATCCGAAGGAGAATACCGGCATCATCGCCGAGGTGAAGAAGCTGTATGACAGCAGCGTACCGATTTTCGCCATCTGCCTCGGGCATCAGCTGATGGCGCTGGCGACCGGGAGCGATACCTATAAGCTGAAATACGGCCATCGCGGCGGCAATCACCCGGTGAAGGATCTGACCACCGGCAGAGTGTACATTTCCTCGCAGAATCACGGCTACGCCGTGGACGAGAGCTCGGTGGATCCGGAAATCGCCAGTCCTCTGTTCCGCAATGTCAATGACGGGACCAATGAGGGCCTTGTATACGCGAACAAGAACATCTTCACGGTGCAGTTCCATCCGGAGGCCTGCCCCGGTCCGCAGGATTCCGGCTTCCTGTTCGACCGCTTCATCGCGAACATCAGGGCCGGACATATGACAACCGAGTGCGGAAAGGAGACCAGATAAGCATGCCGAAGAGAGAAGACGTCAAAAAGGTAATGGTCATCGGCTCCGGTCCCATTGTCATCGGACAGGCTGCAGAGTTCGATTACGCAGGAACGCAGGCCTGCCGTTCCCTGAAAGAGGAGGGCGTTGAGGTCTGCCTTGTGAACTCCAATCCCGCCACCATTATGACAGACAAGGACATCGCGGATGAGGTTTACATTGAGCCGCTGAACGCGAAGGTCCTCGAGAAAATCATCGAGAAGGAGAAGCCGGATTCCATTCTGCCCACGCTGGGAGGTCAGGCCGGCCTGAACCTCGGCATGGAGCTGGCAGAGTCGGGCTTCCTGGAAAGACAGGGAGTGAAGCTCCTGGGCACAACGGCCCTCACCATCAAGAAGGCAGAGGATCGGGAGATGTTCAAGGAAACCATGGAGAAGATCGGCGAACCCGTGGCCGCATCGGAGGTGGTGGAGAACATCGAGGACGGCGTTGCCTTTGCTGAGAAGATCGGATATCCCGTCGTGCTGCGGCCCGCCTATACGCTGGGCGGCTCGGGCGGCGGCATCGCCCATACACCGGCGGAGCTGCGCAAGATTCTGGAGAACGGTCTGCGGCTCTCCCGTGTCGGACAGGTCCTGGTGGAGCGCTGCATTTCCGGCTGGAAGGAAATCGAATATGAGGTGATGCGCGACAGCGCAGGCAACTGCATCACCGTCTGCAACATGGAGAACCTCGATCCGGTCGGCGTGCATACGGGAGACTCCATCGTCGTTGCCCCCTCGCAGACGCTCTCCGACAAGGAATACCAGATGCTGCGCACGGCGGCGCTGAACATCATTGATGAGCTGGAAATTACCGGCGGCTGCAATGTGCAGTTCGCCCTGCACCCGACGAGCTTTGAGTACTGCGTCATCGAGGTGAATCCCCGCGTCTCGAGATCCTCGGCGCTGGCTTCCAAGGCAACCGGTTATCCGATTGCGAAGGTGGCGGCAAAGATTGCCCTGGGCTTTACGCTGGACGAGATCAGGAACGCGGTGACGGGCAAGACCTACGCCTCCTTTGAACCGGCGCTGGATTACTGTGTCGTGAAGTTCCCGCGGCTGCCCTTTGATAAGTTCATCCACGCCAAGAGGACGCTGACCACCCAGATGAAGGCAACGGGCGAGGTCATGAGCATCAGCACCAGCTTCGAGGGCGGCCTGATGAAGGCCCTCCGTTCCCTGGAGCAGCATGTGGACGCACTCGACAGCTATGACTTCAGCCATCTGTCCAAGGAGGAGCTGTTCGCACGCCTCACGGTGGTGGATGACCAGCGGATCTGGGTGATCGCGGAGGCACTCCGCAAGGGGATCTCCCATCAGACAATCCATGAGATCACCATGGTGGATGAATGGTTCATTGACAAAATCCACAACCTGGTCCGCATGGAGGCCAGAATCAAGCGGGAGCCTCTGACGACCGAGCTGCTGGCGGAGGCCAAGCGTCTGGAATTCCCGGACTGCGTCATTGCGCGCTGGAGCGGCAGGACCGAGAAGGAGATTGCAGAGCTTCGCTATGCGGCGGGCATTACGGCGCGTTACAAGATGGTGGACACCTGCGCGGCCGAATTTGAAGCACAGACCCCGTATTTTTACTCGGTTTACAATACAGAGGACGCAGATGAGGCGAAGGAGCGCGTCACACAGAGGAAGAAGATTCTGGTGCTCGGCTCCGGACCGATCCGCATCGGACAGGGCATTGAATTCGACTATTGCTCGGTTCACGCCACCTGGGCCTTTGCGCGGGAGGGCTTTGAAACCATCATCATCAACAACAATCCGGAGACGGTATCCACCGATTTTGACATCGCGGACAAGCTGTACTTCGAGCCTCTGACACCGGAGGATGTGAAGAACATCGTCGACATCGAGCACCCGGATTATGCCGTGGTGCAGTTCGGAGGACAGACGGCCATCAAGCTGACGCTGAGCCTGACCCAGATGGGGGTTCCGATTCTGGGAACCGATGCCAAGGACGTGGATGCAGCGGAGGATCGGGAAATCTTCGATGAGGTGCTGCAGAAGTGTGAGATCAGGCGCGCAGAGGGCGCCACGGTCTATACGGCAGAGGAGGCCAAGGAGGTGGCACACCGCCTTGGATATCCGGTGCTCGTGCGTCCCAGCTACGTTCTGGGCGGTCAGGGAATGCAGATCGCACTCTCCGATGAGGAGATTGAGCAGTTCATGGCGGTGATCAACCGCTACACGCAGGAGCATCCGATCCTGGTGGATAAGTATCTCCAGGGCACAGAGACGGAGGTGGATGCGGTCTGCGACGGAGAGAACATCCTGATTCCGGGCATCATGGAGCACATTGAACGCTCTGGCGTACACTCCGGAGATTCCATCTCCGTCTACCCGGCCCAGACTCTGTCGGAGCACGTCAAGGAGACCATTGCAGAGTATACGAGACGCCTTGCGAAGGAGCTGCACATCGTTGGCCTGATCAATGTGCAGTTCATCGCCGTGGGAGAGGATGTCTACATCATTGAGGCCAATCCCCGCTCCTCCCGCACCGTGCCCTACATCAGCAAGGTGACCGGCATTCCGATCGTGGATCTGGCGGCCAAGTGCATGCTGGGGCATAAGCTGACGGAGCTCGGCTATCAGCCGGGACTGGCACCGGAGGCCGGAACCATTGCCATCAAGATGCCGGTGTTCTCGACGGAGAAGATCCGCGGTGCGGAGATCTCGGTGGGACCGGAAATGAAGTCCACGGGCGAGTGCCTCGGCATTTCCAGAGACTTCAACGAGGCGCTGTACAAGGCCTTCATGGGAGCCGGCGTGAGCCTGCCGAAGCACCGACAGATGATCATCACGGTCAAGGATGCCGACAAGGGCGAGATCATCGACATTGCAAGACGATATGAGAAGCTGGGGTATATCATTTACTCCACCAGAAGGACCGCGGAGAATCTGCAGGAGCACGGCATCCACGCCAGAAAGGTGAACCGGATCGGTCAGGAGTCACCGACGGTGATGGACCTTCTCCTCGGGCATAAGATTGACCTTGTCATCGACACACCCACACAGGGACATGACAAGAACCGGGACGGCTTCCTGATCCGGCGGACGGCCATTGAGACAGGAGTGACCACCATTACGTCTCTGGATACCGCGAAGGCGCTGGTGTCCTCGCTGGAGCATCAGGAAGAGGAGCAGGATCTGGAGATCATCGATATCGTGAAGCTCTGAAGCGGTCACGGCGCGAGGACAGAATGAATTCTGTGAATTACAGCAAGGAGATGGAGAAGATCATCGCCTGGAACAGGGAGCAGGGGCGGATTCCGTCCCTGCTCCTGCAGGTCTGCTGTGCCCCCTGCTCCAGCCATTGCCTGGAGTGCCTGCGGGAGGACTTTGATGTCACGGTCCTCTACTACAACCCGAACATTTCCGAGCGGGAGGAATATGAGAAGCGGCGGGCAGAGGAGCTGCGGCTCATCCGGGAATACAACCGGCAGGTGGAGGAGCAGGATTTTGAGGGCATGCATTCGACCGGAAGGGCAAGGAAAATCCGGGTTATGGACGTTGACTATGATGGTCAACAGTATGAAGTGGCCGTAAAGGGGCTGGAAGGCTGTCCGGAGGGCGGCGAGCGGTGTACCGTATGCTTCCGCCTGCGCCTTGGCCGAAGCGCACAGCTGGCGGCGGAGGGGGGATATGATTTCTTTACCACGACGCTGACCATTTCGCCGCTGAAGGATGCGGCCCGGCTGAACCGGATCGGGGAAGAGATGGGCCGGGAGTACGGCGTTTGCTGGCTGCCCTCGGATTTCAAGAAGAGAGACGGCTACAAACGCTCCATCGAGCTCTCCCATAGATTCGGGCTGTACCGGCAGAATTACTGCGGCTGCAGATACAGCAGGGCGGCCGGAGGCGAGCACAGCGAGTAGGAGCCCGCAGACCCGCATAAGTCGGGCTGCACCGGAGGAATCTGCATCAAGGAGATTCGAAGAGATCTGCAGGAAGAGATAATCGGGGGCGCGGAACGGATCCAGGCTCTCCCGGAGAGAAGACAGCCGCGTTCGCGGCATGAGTGAGGAAGGATTTCCATATGAATCAGCTACTGGATGTATTGTCGGAAGAGATGGGAAGGGCGTTTGCCGCGGCGGGCTACGATGCCGCCATGGGCAAGGTTGTCGTATCCGCCCGCCCGGATCTTGCGGAGTATCAGTGCAGCGGTGCCATGGCGGGAGCCAGGCAATATCACAAGGCGCCGTTTGTGATCGCGGAGGAGGTGGCCGAAAGGATTGCGGACTCTGCGGTATTCGCGGATGCGGCGGTGGTAAAGCCGGGCTTCCTGAACGTCAACGTGAAGGATGCCTTCCTTCGTGATTTCCTCCGGCAGATGACAAGGGAGGAGAAATTCGGCATGCCGCAGCCGGAAAAGCCCAAGACCGTGGTTCTGGACTACGGCGGACCGAATGTGGCCAAGCCGCTGCACGTTGGGCATCTGCGCTCCGCGGTCATCGGCGAGGCCGTAAAGAGGATGGTGCGCTATCACGGGGATAAGGCCATCGGTGACATTCATCTGGGAGACTGGGGCCTGCAGATGGGGCTCGTCATCACGGAGCTGCAGAAAAGACACCCGGAGCTCCCCTATTTTGATCCCGACTACAAGGGAGAGTATCCGGAGGAGGCTCCCTTTACCGTGAGTGATCTGGAGGAGATTTATCCCTACGCGAGCGGCGTTTCCAAAAAGGATGAGGCATACCATGCAGAGGCCCTGGAGAATACGCACAGGCTGCAGGAGGGGGACCGCGGATACCGCGCGCTGTGGCAGCACATCATGCGGGTATCGGTTGCCGATATGAAGCGCAATTACGCCAACCTGGATGTGACCTTTGATCTCTGGAACGGAGAGTCCACGGTGAATGATCTGATCGCGCCCATGGTGGAGGACATGAAGAAGTCCGGCACAGCCTATGAGAGCGAGGGCGCCCTGGTGGTGGATGTCGCAGAGGCTTCGGATCCGAAGGAGGTTCCGCCCTGCATGATTCTCAAGAGCGACGGCGCAGCACTGTATACCACAACGGATCTGGCCACCATTCTGGACCGCAGGAACTGCTTCCATCCGGATGAGATCATCTATATCACCGACAAGAGGCAGGCACTTCACTTTGTGCAGGTGTTCCGCGCGGCGCGGCGGTGCGGTCTGTGCGATGAGGGAACCCAGCTGCGGCACATCGGGTTCGGCACGGTCAACGGCAAGGACGGGAAGCCCTTCAAGACCAGAGACGGCGGCGTCATGCGCCTGGAGACGCTGATCCGGGAAATTTACGAGAGCATGCTCGAGAAGATCTCCGGCAATCCGGAGATCGGGGAAAAGGAAGCCGAGGACACGGCAAGGAAGGTGGCGCTGGCGGCCATCAAATACGGCGATCTTTCCAACCAGGCCTCCAAAGACTATATTTTCGATACGGAGAAGTTCACCTCCTTCGAGGGAGATACGGGTCCGTACATCCTGTATACCATTGTCCGCATCAAATCCATTCTGGCGAAATATCAGGCAGCAGGCGGGAAGAGACCGGAGGAGCTCCTGATTGCGGCGCCCTGCAGCAAGGCGGAGAAAACGCTGATGCAGGATCTCGCCGGGTTCGGAGCCATGATGACGGGGGCGTACGAGGAGTGCGCGCCGCATCGGATCTGCGCGTACATCTTCCAGGTGTCCAATGATTTCAACAGCTTCTATCACAGCACGCGCATCCTGACGGAGGAGGATGCAGGCCGAAAGGAGGGTTGGATAGCGCTTCTGGAGCTGACCAGGCAGATCCTGGAGACCTGCATCGATGTGCTGGGCTTTGCGGCGCCGGAGAGAATGTAGCCCGGACGGACACCGGAAACCGTGAAAAGCAGCTGCGGCGCACCTGCGGCACTCCCGCAGCCGACGCATGCATGGTGTAATGAGGTGATGCGAATGGGACTGGATGATATTTTTGAGGCAGGAAGAGATATCATGAATCAGGTCGCCGATGCCATCCGCACAGGCGATTATCAGGATCTGGCCCGCCAGGTGCAGGGCAGCATGAGCAAGGCGGCAGGGAGAACGGCCCGCAGGAATCCGGAGGAGAGAAATTTCTTTCTGGTGAAGAGGCCGGATCCGGGCAAGGGAAAAGGGAGAATGCTGGCCGGAATCCTGCTGAGCATTTGCCCCGGGCTGCTGACCCTGCTGTTCCTGGTGTTGATTCCTGCCTTCCTGCTGACCGGGGAGGTCGGTCTTGTCGGAGCGGACCTGGTTTTCACCCTTTTCTTTGGCCTTGTTACCTTTGGCTTTGCCATGCTGGCAAGAAGCGGGAAAAAGCAGAACGAGCTCGTAAAGCGTTATTATGAATACGGGGCGCTGGTGGGGAACGGCCGGGAATATGTCGCCGTATCGGAGCTGGCAGAAAGGTCGGGCAGGACAAGGGAGCAGGTCTGCGAGGACATAAAGGCAATGCGGGCAGAAGGGTATCTCCCCTATGCCGTGCTGGACAGGGCAAAGAGCACGGTGATCCTTACGGATGAGATGTACCGGCAGTATGCCAAGGCAGAAGCGGAAAGAGCCCGGCGCGAGGAAGAGGAGAGGGTGCGGAATCTCGCGGCCGATGCGAAACGGAAGGGAACCGGAAAGACCTGGGAGGAGGCCGCAGAGGATGTGGCCGGAGCAGACGCACAGGAACGGCTTCAGAGAGCCCGGGAAAAGGCGCAGGAGCAGGAGAACCGGACCGGCACCGGGAGAGAGACGGCTGCCCTGATTGAGGAGGGAAATGCCTACATCGGTGAGATCCGTGCCATCAATGACCGGATTCCGGACACGGAGGAGATGTCCGATAAGCTGTACCGCCTGGAGAACATCATGAAGCGGATCTTCGCACAGGTGGAAAAGCACCCGGACAATGCCGGGGATCTGCGCAAGCTCATGGAGTATTATCTGCCGACAACGACCAAGCTGCTGCGCGCCTACGCGGAGCTGAATGAGCAGCCGGAGGCCGGTGAGAACATCCGGGACACCAAGCGCCAGATTGAGAGCTCCATGGATGCCATCAACGGAGCCTTTGAAAAGCTTCTGGATGATCTGTTTCAGGAGCAGGCCTGGGATCTGTCCTCCGATCTCAACGTAATGAAGACCATGATGGCACAGGACGGATTGACCTGATCAGTCATAACACAGATGCCGGGCTGCAGCAGGCTCTGGGGGCGGCGATCCATTCGCCGGAAGGCGGCAGAGCGGCGCCCGGTTACGTTCATTCGCCCGCCAGGCGACAGGGTGGCGGAGAATGTCCAGTCCGGGGGCCT
>CAVKMX010000067.1:0-12363 GCA_963657295.1 Clostridium sp. CAG:302 | reverse complement strand
CTGGAGAACAATCAGGGATATTACTATCGATCGAACGCCTATTTGCTGCCGGACGTGAAGTCGGCAGCTGAGACATCCTCCGTTCTGGAGGGGAACGGTTATGTTTTCATGGCGTATGCCCAGGCCCTGGAGGAAACGGATGCGGCAGAGGACACGGTAAGCCTCACCCGTCTTCTGACGACATCGGACAGCGCGTACATTCACAGTGATGTGACAACCTCGACCGAAGATTTTTCACAGACGGAAGAGGACGTCACCGGGGAGTTCCTTCTGGGAGTGAAGGCCGTCATCGGCAGGAATGCGGACGGGGCTGATACAGCAGGGGATGACTCGGCCGAGGATGATACGGAAGAGAGCAGTACAACCGAGGGCGATGCGCAGGAGACGGACACAGCCAAATCGACTGCTTATATTTTCGGCTCCGTGCTGATCTTCTCCGACGGTGCGGACCAGATGGTTTCCGGCTCGAATGCATCCTTATTCTCAAGTCTTGTCAGCACTCTGGTGGAGGAAAACGGCAGGGAAGCGGGAATTTCGGTTGCCGCCAAGAACGTGAATTCCACCTATTTAACGGTGCCGACCATGACGGCCGTTCTCGTGAATCTTCTGTGCATCGTTGTTGTTCCGCTGATGCTGCTGGCAGGAGGGTTTGTCACGTGGTTCGTGCGCAGGAGACGCTGAGGCACTGTGTTTTCGATCGGTGTCATTCGAAAGGGGCAGCACAAGAGGAGGAAAAGAAACAACATGAAGAGACAGAAGACGCAGATGCTGATTCTGAGCATCCTGCTGGTGGTGTGCGCAGCAGGATATTGGCTGGCAGGAGGTGTTGCGGCGAAGAAGGAGGCTGCAGAGGAGCAGAAGGAAAACGGAGCGTATACCGCCCTTTCCTTTGATCAGACGCTGGTGACAGGTCTGAAGATTGCGGGTGAGGAGGGAACGCTGGAGCTCACCCTTGACGGCGACGCATGGGAATTTGTCAATGATATTGCGGAGGAAATGGGGACAGAGGAGACTGCGGACTATGAGGTGAATACGTCAAAGGCAGATGAAATTCTGGAGACGCTTGCCGATCTGACCTGCACGAATGAAATCGAGGGGGTCACGGACCTGACGCAATATGGCCTGGATACGCCGCAGACGACCATTACCGTGACGCTGTCGGACGGGACAGTGCATACGGTGGAGATCGGCGGAGAGAATACAATGATTGACTGCCGGTACGTCCGTGCGGATGGAGGCAACACGGTTTACACACTGAAGAAGGATACCTGCAAATTGATTTCTCAGACAGACACGGATATTGCACAGGAGTCTGCGCAGGAGTCGGCAGAATAGCTTCGGCGTGTGTCCTCCCGGCCTTTCCCATCGTCAGAGCTGTCATCAAGGCGGGCAGCACAGGGATGGATTCCGAAAATCACGGCAGATGAGTGATCTGCAGCATACGGCGAAAGCAATCCTCCGGGAAGGGGGATGCGCTTTCGCTTTCTGTGCATTAAGATACAACAGGAGCTGTTCACACAGAACTGCAGAGATGGGGGGAAAGGTATGGGGATTCATTTTGGCGTAGATTACTATCCGGAGCATTGGCCGCGGGAACGGTGGGAAACCGATGCGGAGCTCATGGAGAAAATGGGCGTTCAGGTCGTGCGGATGGCGGAGTTCTCCTGGTTTAAGATGGAGCCGCGGGAGGGCGAATTTCACTTTGAATGGCTAGAGGATATCATTGCCCTGCTGAATCGGCACGGGATCAAAACGGTACTGGGGACGCCGACGGCGGCACCGCCGGCATGGATCATTGAGAAGAATCCGGAGATACAGCCCATCGACAGACAGGGGCGCATCCGTCACTTCGGCGGGAGGCACCATGACTGTCAGTCCAATCCGGTGTACCGGGCCCATATCAAGCGTTTTGTCACGAGCATGGCGAAGCGCTTTGCGGACAACCCCGGCGTCATCGGCTGGCAGATCGACAACGAGCTGGGCAATTCCCACGGCGATCTGTGCATGTGTGACTTCTGCCGCAAAAGATATCAGCAGTGGCTGGAGAACAAATACGGGACCATTGAGAATCTCAATGAGGCCTGGGGGACGGCCTTCTGGAGCCAAGGCTACAACACCTTTGCGCAGATCGGGACGCCGCTCCTGACGGTGACCGGAGAGAATCCGTCCGCGATGCTGGACTGGAGGTGCTTTTGTTCGGATCTGATCGTGGATTTCGCCCGGTGGCAGGCAGACATCATCCGGGAATATTGCCCCGGACACTTTATCACGCACAACTATATGTGTTTTGACGACAAGGTAGATTATTACGATCTGGGAGAGCTGCTGGATTTTGTATCGAACGATCTGTATCCCGGCGGACTCTGGCAGAAACGGCCGCATCAGCCGCTTTATGAAATGGCATCCTGCCACGACGTGATTCGCAGCTATAAGAAGAAGCCGTTCTGGATGATGGAACAGCAGGCCGGGATTCCGGGATGGGAGACCATGGGTTGCGCAATGGAACCGGGACAGCTGTCGGCATGGGCCATGCAGGCGGTTGCGCACGGCGCGGATGCGGTGGTATTCTTCCGCTGGAGAGCCTGTGCCATGGGAACGGAGCAGTACTGGCACGGGATTCTCGGACACAGCGGCCGGCCGGGCAGGGCCTATGAGGAGGCGAAGAGGCTGACTCACACATTCACCGCCCATATGGATGCCATAGAAGGCTCGATGCCGAGACCGCAGGCTGCGATCGTATATTCGGTCCGTCAGAATTATGCCTTTCAGATACAGCCGCAGCATCCGGAGCTGAATTATGTGGAGCATCTTCAAAGGTACTACAAGGCCCTGTTCGACAGGAAGATCCCGGTGGATTTCGTTCGCGAGGATGAGGATCTGTCAGCGTATCAGCTGGTCATTGCACCGCTTCAATACCTGATGACGCCGGAGAGAGAGCAGCGCTACGCAGATTATGCAGCGGCAGGAGGGCATCTGCTGCTGGACATGCGGTGCGGGGTGAAGGACGATCATAATATCTGCATGACGGATGCAGAGCTGCCGGGGCGGCTTGGCGAGATCTGCGGCATGGAAATTCCGGAGTATGATTGCCTGTACCGGAAAGAGTGTACCGTACGCTTTGGAGGCAAGGACTACCCGGTATTCAAATGGGCGGATATCATCACAACAAAGGGAGCGGAGGCCATTGCGGAGTATTCCTCCTGCTTCTATCAGGGTACACCTGCCATCACGGAAAACCGCTGGCACGATGGAACCGTGTGGTATGTCGGAACAGAGCCTTGCGCAGAACTCATGGATGCATGGATGGAGTATGTTGTCGACAAGAGCGGTGTACAGAGTCTTGGAACGGCAGAAGAGGGCGTGGACCTTATGACGAGGGAGGATGAACACAGGGTATGGCTCTTCGCCGTCAATGCAACAGGAGAAGAGAAGGAATACCGCCTGAATCTGCCGTATGTTCTTCTGGAAGGGAGGGAGAAGGGGAGACTCGCCCCCTATGAGGTGCAGCTTCTGGCAAGGGACAGGGCATGAGCAGAAAAGGGGTGCCGGCACCGGCAGTGTGGTAAAATGGAGGAAAGGACTGCAGCTTGGCGGATATCCTTAAGGGGAACGGAATGACGATACGAGACGTTGCATACGGGGATCTGGATGAGGGGAATGTTCTGGAGAACAACGAGATCCAATCCAATGTACTGGTTGGCTTTTCCATGAGCTTTTTCGGTATTCTGGTCTTCCTGTTCTGGTGCATGGAACGGGCGGGACTGCTCTGGATTCAATCGCCGAGGAGACTTTTGTACATCGTTGCCGCATTGGCTTTCCCGGCGTTTGCCTGTCATTATACGAGAGGGAGGCGCATCTGGCTGAAGTATTTCATGCTGGCGGATCTGGTATTGGTTGTGGCCGGACTGAACCTGCTCCTTGGCTTCTGCATCCGCCTGCTCATCGTTGTTCCTACCGTGCTGGCCTGCCGATATTTCTCCGGAAAGCTCCTGAAGGTCATTGCAATACTCACAGCGGTAACCTACACGATGTCATCCTTTGTCGGGGCCTTCTTCGGAACCTGCGACATCGATCTGAATTATTATGTGGTAGATCCGGGGACGACGCTGGAGATCCGGTCGGATCTGTGGGATGCGATTTACACGCTGGGGGTGAACCGGACCGGATATACGACGACCTTTCTGGTGCTCTCGCTCCTGCCGGAGATCTGTATCTACAGCATGATTGCGGTTGCGTGCATACGGATTGCACAGAAGGGCCGCGAAATGGTCCTGGAGCAGGCAGTCATCAGCCGCAGATCGGCCAGACTGGAGACCGAGCTGAATCTGGCCAACAACATTCAGACCCACATGCTCCCGACCATTTTTCCGCCGTCTGTCGGCAGCAGGGAAATCGAAATGTTCGCATCCATGGATCCGGCCAAATCCGTGGGCGGAGATTTTTATGACTTCTTCATGGTAGATGAAAAGAATATGGCCATGGTGATCGCCGACGTTTCCGGAAAGGGGATTCCGGCAGCGCTGTTCATGGTCATCACGAAAACGCTCCTTAAAAATGAAGTGAACATGGGTGGCGCACCGGGAGAGGTCTTTGCAAGGGTGAATCATCTCCTGTTCGAGGGAAATGAAGACGATATGTTCGTCACAGCCTGGATGGGCATTCTGAATACCGAAACCGGTGTGCTGACCTATGTGAATGCAGGACATAACCCGCCGCTGATCCGGCTTCACGGGACAGATCCGGAGTCCAGGTTCACTTATCTGAAGGAGAGGCCGGGATTCGTTCTGGGCGGGATGGACGGTCTTCGTTACCGCCAGAGGGAAATCATAATGCAGCCGGGAGATTCCCTGTTTCTGTACACAGACGGAGCGACTGAGGCCAGGAATGAAGAGGAGGCTTTTTACGGAAGCGATCGTTTCCTGAATTACATGAATGAACATCGCGGGGAAAGCCCGGAGGATCTTCTGCGGGGCGTGCGGGAGGATATTCGGAGGTTTACGGCGTCGGCAGAGCAGTTCGATGACATCACACTGATGTCCGTCAAGTATCTGGCGTATCAGGAAAAGGATGCTGTCCGAACGAGAAGTTTTCCGGCAGATTTGAAGCATCTGGATGATGTGATGCAGTTCGCGGAAACGGAGCTGGAGAAGGCAGGGTGTGCGGAAGCCTCAAAGATGCAGATTGCGCTGTGCGTTGAGAAAATTTTTGCTAATATTGCAGAATATGCGTATCCCAGACAAAAGGATGACGTGCAGGTCAACTGGAAACAGGACGGAAATGAAGTGACGGTTCGGTTCATCGACCACGGAATTCCGTTTGATCCGCTGGAGGAGAGGGAGACGGATCGAACGGCCGCGGCAGAGGATCGGGCGATCGGAGGACCCGGATTTTCCCTGGTGAGGGAAAAGATGGACGATGTAGAATATGAATATCGAAACGGCAGGAACATACTGACGATCCGAAAGAGGATATGAAGCGAGGCAGACAGAACAGGAGGAAGGAATGAAACTGAGCATCGATGTGCAGAAGGGAACGGCGACGATCGTAAAGGTGGGCGGACATCTGGACACCAATACGGCTCCGGAGCTTGATAAGAAGCTGGGAGAGCTGATTCCGGAGACAGAGAATCTGGTGCTGGATCTGGATTCGCTGTCCTATATTTCTTCTGCAGGACTGCGGGTCCTCCTGCGCGCACAGAAGGCGATGGGGGACAGAGGGAATCTTAAACTGATCCATGTGCATGAGGAAATCATGGATGTTCTGGAAGTCACGGGATTCACAGATTTCCTGACCATAGAGTAGACCGGAAGAGCGGAGGGAAGGAATGCTCGCTTTTACAATCATTGTGCTGCTCGTAATCCTTCTGGCGGCACTGCTCCTTATCGGGAACAGGCTGGTCAGCTACGGATTGACCATACAAGGCGGAGGAACAGATCGGCAGGTCTCTCTGGAGGTTGAAAAGGATGCATCGGCACCGGATGATGCGGAGGTACGGTTTGCGGCCAATGAGGCCGCTCAGAAAGAACGGAACCGGGTTTTTCTGGCGGCCCATCCGGAGGTTGAGGTTCATACGGAGTCAGAGGACGGACTGCGGCTTGCCGGCTTTGTGCAGGAACAGCCGGGCGGTATGAAGGCTTCGCACGACTGGGCACTGCTGGTCCATGGTTACGGCGGATCGCATGCGTGGATGCAGGATCATGCGGAACGCTATTATGCGCATGGTTATCACACGATGCTGCCGGATCTTCGCGCCTGCGGCAGGAGCGAAGGCAGATATATGGGAATGGGATGGCTGGACCGCAGGGACCTCCTGTGCTGGATTCGATGGATAGCAGAGAGAGACCCGGAGGCCAGAATCGTTCTGCACGGCGTCTCCATGGGGGCAGCTGCTGTGATGATGACGGCGGGGGAGAACACACCGGAACAGGTGAGAGCCTTTGTGGAGGACTGCGGTTATACAAGTGCATGGGATATTTTCGCCTCGGAGCTGAAGCTGCGTTTCCATCTGCCGCCTTTCCCGGTGCTGTACGCTGCGGACCTTATGGCGAGGATCCGCGCGGGCTACGGATTCCGGGAGGCGTCCGCGGTGAAGCAGGTTGCCCGATGCAGCAAACCGATGCTGTTCCTCCATGGATCGGAGGATCGGTTCGTACCGTTCTGGATGCAGGATGCGGTTTACAGGGCGAAGCCCGGAAACAATAAGAGGAAAGTGGTGGCGGACGGCGCAGATCATGCGGTGGCACATTACGCGATGGGAGACCGATACTGGGATGAGGTATTCGGCTTTCTGAAGGAATATCAGGAGGATGAGGGAAAATGAGCAGTACAGACAACACAAACAGGGAAGACAGCAGGAAATTGTGTGTGGTGCGCCTTGCGGAGGACGGCAGGAGTGTCGTCATTCTGGATCAGACGAGACTCCCCGGACACGAAGAATACCTTGCAATTGCGGATGAGCTGGCGGCGTGGAGAGCCATTAACCGGCTGGAGGTCCGGGGAGCTCCGGCGATCGGAGTGTTCGCTGCCTATGCCATGTATGTGCTGGCAAGACAGTATGAGGAGCTGCCCTACGAAGACTTTCTTGCCAGATTTCAGAAACAGAGCGATTATCTTAATTCATCCCGGCCTACAGCGGTGAACCTTTCCTGGGCTCTGAAGCGTCAGAACCGCATCGTGGAGGAGAATGCGGATAAGCCGACGACAGAGGTGGTGCGTCTGCTGGGGGAAGAGGCAAGAAAAATTGATACGGAAAATGTGGAGATGTCCCGCAAAATCGGCGAATTCGGCGCGGCGCTCATTAAGGACGGGGACGGCATTCTGACGCATTGCAATGCCGGGTATCTTGCCTGCCTTGGCTATGGAACCGCGACGGCTCCGATCTATTACGGACAGGAGCAGGGAATGAAGCTGCATGTCTATGCCGACGAAACCAGGCCGCTTCTGCAGGGAGCACGCCTTACTGCCTATGAACTGCAGAAGGCCGGCGTGGATGTCACATTGATCTGTGACAACATGGCTTCGATTGTCATGAAGCAGGGGCGCGTGAATGCTGTCTTCGTCGGGTGTGACCGCATTGCGGCCAACGGTGATTTCGCCAACAAGATCGGAACCTCCGGTGTCGCTGTCCTGGCCCGTTATTACGGAGTGCCGTTCTACACGCTGGGGCCGTCGTCCACCATAGATTTTGATACGCCCACAGGAGCCGACATCCACATTGAGGAGAGAAAGCCGGAAGAGATTAAGGAGATGTGGTATCGGGAGCCAATGGCTCTGAAGGAGGTCAAGAGCTACAATCCTTCCTTTGATGTGACGGACCACGAGCTGCTGACGGGAATTGTCACAGAGAAGGGAATTGTATATCCGCCGTTTGATGTAAATCTCCGTAAGCTTTTCAGAGAGGAAGTGTAGCTGCAGGAAAAGGGGCAGAGACATGTGTTGTCTGCTGCAGGATTCAGCCGTATGACGGCAAGGAGGAAACAAGATGGAACCGAGGGAGAGCATTTCCGCAAGCATTGTGGTGAAGGATGAGCTGGCAAAGGTAGTACTGATGCCGGGCGATCCGCTCCGGGCAAAGGCGGTTGCGGAGAAATTCATGACGGATGTGGTGTGCTTCAACGACACCAGGAACATGCTGGGCTTCACGGGAACCTATAAAGGGAAGAGAATCTCGGTGATGGGCTCCGGCATGGGAGTCCCTTCGATGACCCTGTACGCGCAGGAGCTGTACAGCCAGTTCGGCGTGGAGGCGATCATCCGCATTGGCTCCGCAGGCGGTCTGGACATGGATGTGAATCCGATGGACGTGGTTATTGCGCAGGCGGCTTCCAGCAATTCGGCTGTTGGCAATGCCTACGGAATTCCCGGACAGCTGGCCGCGTGTGCAGACTATGAGATGCTGGAGGAGGCTGTTGCGCAGGCGAAGGTGCAGGGCTGCCATTATAATGTGGGGAAGGTGTACACCTCGGATTTCTTCTATTATCCGCAGAGCAGCATTAATGAGAAGCTTCGTGATCTGGGCCATCTGTGTGTGGAGATGGAGACGGCAGGACTCTATTGGTGTGCCTGCGCCAATCACAAAAAGGCACTGTCCATCCTCTCGATCTCGGACCATCTGTTCAAGACGGAGGCCCTGAGCGCCGAGGAAAGGCAGAACAGCTTCACGGACATGATGGAGATTGCCTTGAATACAGCGGTGAAGTTTGCGTAAAGACAGGGAGATCCCCTTGCTATCCGCAAACGGCAATGCTATAATCATGGAGCTGTTCTGAGGAGAACAGCGATGCAGCAGCCTTGTTGGTTCGCAGGAAGAGGATGAGGACTTCATCGTCGTGCAGCATATGCTGAGCGGTGTGCCGATGCATTCCCGGCGGGTTATCAGGGAAGCTCATGTAGGTGAGTGAATGATAGATCATTCACGCAAGCGCTTGCACGAAGGAGGTAGTCGAACATGAGAGAGGGAATCCATCCTCAGTATTATCAGGCAACCGTTACCTGCAACTGCGGCAATACTTTCGTAACCGGATCCACCATCAAGGAGATCCACGTCGAGGTTTGCTCCAAGTGCCACTCTTTCTATACTGGCCAGCAGAAGGCAGCGAATGCTAAGGGTCGCATTGATAAGTTCAACAAGAAATACGGTCTTAAGTAAGGTGCCGATTTCAGGTGATGACAGAGGTTGGAGCAGGAAGCTGCCCCAACCTTTTTCAGTTACTGCTTTTGATTACCGCTTTTGCTTACCGGCCTAAGGAGAGGACATGGGGAAAAAGAGAAGAAGACAGCATTATTCCGGCATCGGCGGGCAGGCCGTTCTGGAAGGCATCATGATGCGCAATAAGAGCCAGATGGCGGTAGCTGTCCGCAAAGCAACGGGAGAGATTGAAGTGGGCGTAGATGAGGTGCACGGCATCGGCGAGCGCACTGTCTGGAGAAAAATTCCGTTTGTCCGCGGGGTTCTGTCCTTTCTGGATTCCCTGGTGATCGGAATGAAGGCCATGGAGTTCTCAAGTTCCTTTCTGGAGGAGGAAGAAGAGGGGAACGGGGACCGCAAAACACCGGAGCAAAAGGCCAGAGAGGAGAAGCTCATCACAGGTGCTACGATCGCGTTTGCATTTGTGCTGGCGATGGGACTGTTCATTGTGCTGCCACTTTTCCTGACCGGGCTCATGGACAAGGTGATCCGCAGCGAGGCGGTCATGGCTCTTCTGGAGGGAGTCCTGCGGCTGGTCATCTTCCTCGTGTATATGGTCGGAATTTCGGTGATGAAGGACATCCGCCGACTCTACGGCTATCACGGCGCAGAGCACAAGTGCATCAACTGCATTGAGAGCGGGAAGCCCCTGACGGTGGAAAACGTCATGTCCAGCTCGCGCTTTCACAAAAGGTGCGGCAGCAGCTTTATCGTTCTGATCGTTATCATCAGCATTATTCTGTTCTTCTTTATCCGTGTGGACAGCTACGGTCTGCGGATCCTGGTGCGCCTTCTGATGGTACCGGTCATTGCAGGCATCTCGTTTGAATTCCTGCGTTATGCGGGACGTCACAGCAACCTCTTTGTGGATATCATTTCGGCTCCCGGTGTCTGGCTGCAGCATCTTACCACGAAGGAGCCGGATGAGGGAATGGCGGAGACAGCAATTGCGGCGGTGGATGCGGTCTTTGACTGGAGAACATATCTCAGGAGAAATTTCGGATATACGGACGAAGAGCTGTCCTTCTAGGAGCCATGAGAGAGAAAGAGGAGACGGGGACCGTCACATATCGAAAACTATATGAGGAAGGGAAGCAGATGCTGGAGGCTGCCGGCCTTCCGGATGCTGCGCTGGATGCCCGTATTCTTCTGGAAGAGGTCTGCGGAACCAATCTGCAGACTCTTTTGGTCTATCCGAATCGGCTGGTTTCCCGGGAAGAGGAGCTCCGGTACCGGAGTTATGCGGAAAGACGAAGAGACCGGGAACCGACGGCAATGATTCTGGGAAAATGGGATTTCATGGGGCTGACGTTTCAGCTGAATCGCAGCACCCTGATTCCGGAGCAGGATACCGAATGCCTTGTGGAGGCTGCCCTGGACTGGGCACGGAAAAGATCACGGCCTTCGGAGCATATTCTGGATTTATGCACCGGCTCCGGGTGCATTCTCCTTTCACTGCTGCATCTGCTCCCGGGCTCATCCGGTCTGGGAACAGACATCAGCGGCGAGGCGCTGGAGGCGGCGGCACAGAACGCCGGGAATCTGCACCTGACGGAGCGTGTACGACTGCAGCAGGGTGACATGTGGGAGCCGGTGGGGGAGGAGCGCTTTGACCTGATCGTTTCCAATCCGCCGTACGTTCCGACAAAGGTGATCCCCACGCTCGCACCGGAGGTTCGCCTGGGGGAGCCCTATGCAGCCCTCGACGGCGGAGAGGACGGGCTTGCCTTCTATCGAAGAATCCTTTGCGAGGCCGGGAGACATCTGAATCCGGCAGGAACTATAATGGTGGAGTCAGGGTTTGATGAGGCAGAGGACATTGCGGCATTGATGCGGGAGCACGGCCTTGAGAACGTTGAGATTTTCAAGGACTACGGCGGACAGGACCGGGTAGTGCAGGGATGTTTACAGTAACAGACACGAAGGAAGAGGGTAAGCTGTGTTCGAGAATATGGAATCGGTGCTCCTGCATTATGAGGAGATTGGAATTGAACTGAATTCTCCGGAGGTGGTTCAGAACATGGACCGTTACCGGGCGCTGATGCGGGAACAGACGGACCTGACTCCCGTAGTGGAAACCTATCAGGCCTATAAGAAGGCAGGACGGGATGTCGAGGATGCGAGGGAGCTCATCGACGGGGAAAGCGATCCGGAGATGAAGGAGATGGCAAGAGAGGAGCTGGCGGATGCCAAGCGCCGGGTGGAGGAGCTGACCGGGAGGATGAAGCTCCTGCTGCTGCCGAAGGATCCCAATGACGATAAGAACGTCATTTTTGAAATCCGGGCCGGTGCAGGCGGGGATGAGGCGGCACTTTTTGCTGCGGAGATCTACCGCATGTATGTGCATTACGCGGAGCGCCGGGGATGGAAGACGGAACTGCTGGATTATGAAGAGAGCGGAATCGGCGGCATGAAGTTTGTCAACTTTATGATTGTCGGACAGGGGGCTTACTCCAGAATGAAGTATGAGAGCGGAGTGCACCGTGTACAGAGGGTTCCCGCTACGGAGTCGCAGGGGCGCATTCACACATCGACCATCACGGTTGCCGTCATGCCGGAGGTGACGGAGGATATCAGCATCGACATTCCCATGGAGGATGTGCGCATCGACATCACGCGGGCATCAGGAAACGGCGGACAGGGGGTCAATACCACGGATTCCGCGGTTCGTCTGACCCATCTTCCGACGGGCATTGTCATTTATTCCCAGACGGAGCGATCCCAGCTCCAGAACAAAAACAAGGCGTGGGCATTGCTGCGTTCCAAACTCTATGATCTGGAGGTACAGAGCCGACATGATCAGGAGGCAGACCTGCGCCGTTCCCAGATCGGGACCGGTGATCGCTCGGAAAAGATCCGCACCTATAACTTTCCGCAGTCGAGAGTGACGGATCACCGGATTAAATTGACGGTGTACAATCTGGATGCGGTGATGAACGGTTCTCTGGATGAAATTCTGGATGCCCTGATTGCAGCGGATCAGGCGGCAAAGCTGGCGAAAATGGAGAACAACTGAGTACGGCACATATGTCTGCAGAATGGAATGTTTATGGGATTACAGGAGTATCGGGAGCAGCTGGATGAGATCGATGCACAGATGGTGCGTCTCATCGAGAAGAGAATGGATATTTCGAAGCTGGTTGCCAAGGACAAGATCAAATCAGGCAAACGGGTTC
>CAVKMX010000066.1:2509-12543 GCA_963657295.1 Clostridium sp. CAG:302 | reverse complement strand
GTATACGCATGCTCAGCCGTTCACCAAGGAGTCTCTCCTCTACCGCGAGCTGTTCGAGAAATATTATCCCGGACAGAGTCAGATGATTCCGGACTTCTGGATGCCCAACAAGAGCTGGGAAGGCTGTGACGTCAACGATCCTTCCGCCCGCGTGCTCTCCAACTACGGAGCATCCGGACAATAATTTCCGGTAGTAATGCGGTTCTCCGCGGAGCCGCTTGCTATACATATTCTCTATTTTCTTTTATTCACCAGGGACCCCGCCGCTGGCAACAGCGGCGGGGTTCCTGGGCTTTGGATGGTTCTGAATACCGCAGGAGGCTCTGCCCCCGGTAATCATTTACAGAATAACCGGCCTGCGCCATCCTGTCAGAGGATTCGGCATTCCCTTTTCAGCTGCTGCGCCAGCTCATAGGCAAATGCCCTCAGCTCCTCCATATCCGGTTCCTTCTGTCCTGCAAAATGATAAATCCTCGCTGTCGGCGGAACACGCATCGGCACCATGGCAATGGGTGTCAGCCCCTCCCAATGGCGGAAGGATCCTCTGCGCCGGAGCCAATGCACTGCGCCGTAGCTCCGGCACGGCCCCATCCGCTCACACTTCGCCTCGGCCTTTCATGGCTCCAGGTGCACCTTTGGAAGATTCCACCGATAGTGCGCTGCCAGGAGCCGGATGAGCACCACGAGGGCGGAGGCGGTCAGCATGGAAATTCCGGGGTCGAGCCGCCTTACAAGGAAGATGTAGCTCAGAGATCCGGCGGCGGAGGCCAGCGCATAGATGTGCTTCACAAAGATATACGGCGGCACCCCCGCCATGATGTCGCGCATCAGACCGCCGCCGACGCCCGTCAGGGTTCCCAGAACGGCCAGCAGGAAGATGTTCTCCCCATAGCCCTGCCGGATCCCGGCCATCACACCCATCACAGAGAAAATTCCCAGGCCGACGGAATCCATTCCCAGGAGGATGCGGTCATACCACAGTCCGAAATCCTTTCGTTTCCTGCGGAAATAAAGGAACAGAAAGACCAGCAGGGACGTGGCAGCCGCCACCTCAATGTCACGGGGATCCGCAAAGGCAGTCGGCAGAATGCCGAGGATGATGTCCCGCGTGATCCCGCCTCCGGCGGCTGTGGCAACGCCCAGGACGCATACACCGAACACGTCCATGCTGCATTGAATTCCCACCATTGCGCCGGAAACGGCAAAGGCAATGGTTCCCAGCAGTTCCATGCCCGATTGCAGTAATGTCTGTAGCTCCATATGTCCGTTTACTTCCAGAATTTCCAGCTTTTTTTGTTTTTCTTCGGCTTCCGATATCGATAATAGATGTTCCGCAGCACCAGGAAGAAGCTGCAGCTCAGGGCAAAAACGAATCCCGCAGCTCCCAGCACGGGGATACCCATGATCTGCGGCTGCATATTGGTGGTGCAGATGATGGCCGAGGACATCAGCAGCGCCGCGATGCACAGGCCGATGACCAGGTTGCGCACCAGCGCATACGCCACCACCGTCAGCTCATCCTGCGCGCTCATGATGATGTTCACCCTCGCCCTGCCGTGCAGGAACTCATTCAGCGTATCCGTGGTCAGGGACGGAATCTCCGCCCCCTTCTTTACCGCGCGATAGAGCAGCCTTCCGTTTTTGTTCAGCTCCTGCTTCCAATCGAGGTCATGGAAGAAATCCTCTGTAAAGCGGGTGGCGGCAATCTGGAACATGTTGATGTCCGGACTAATGTCCGCAAGGACCCCCTCTACGTGTGCCAGCCCCCGGCAGAGCATGGTCACGCCGTGCGGCAGCGTGATGTCGTTCTCCTTCATGATTTCCATGAGCTCCATCAGCACCTCCGCAATGTCGATGCTGCCCATGGAGGCCGAGCCGTAGTCATCCAGAAAGCGGCGCAGATCCTGCCAGAGCCTCGCCCGGTCCGGCTTGCCCCGGAATTCCCCGATCTCCAGCACGGCACTCTCCACCATGTTGACATCGTGGAGCGCGATGCCCTTGACGCCCTTGCCCATGACCCTTCGATCCTTTTCCGACAGGCGTCCCATCATTCCCATGTCAATCCAGACGATCTTACCGCCTGCCACCTTGACGTTTCCGGGGTGCGGATCCGCATGGAAAAAGCCGTCATCCATCACCTGCTTGATGAAGTTGTTGACATATTTGGTCCCGATTTCATGAAGGTCGTATCCCCTCTCCTCGAGGACCTCCCGGTCATTGATGGAGATTCCGTCCACATATTCCATGACCAGCACGCGGCTCGTGGTGTACTCATGATAGAGCTTGGGACAGGTGACATAGACGATGTCCTTGTTGTTCCTGGCGAACTCCTCCATGTTGGCCGCTTCCTTCAGGAAGTCCATCTCCTCCTGCGCCACAACCCACAGCTCATCCAGCACCATGTTGAGGTCCACCAGGTTCTTCAGATCTCCCACCGGCGGCATCAGCCGCACCAGACTGTGCAGGAGGCTGATGTCCCTTGCCATGATGTCATAGATTCCCTTCCGCTGGACCTTGACGACCACATCCTCACCGGTCTGCAGCACGGCCCGGTGCACCTGCGCAATCGACGCGGACCCCAGCGGCTTCGGATCAATGGATGCAAAGATCTCATGCCAGTCCCGCCGGTAAGAGCGGACAATGACCTCCTCCACCTCATCAAAGGGCATCGGCGTCACGTCCGAGTTCAGCTTCAGCAGCTCATCGCAATAGCGCTTCGGCAGGATGTCCGAGTGGAGAGACGCAATCTGTCCCAGCTTGATATAGGTCGGTCCCAGCTCCTCCAGAATGGTGCGGAACTTCTCCGGCGTGACACCCCGGGTGATATGGTTCCGTGCCAGAACATGCCGGATCTCGCCAAGGCGGGACCGGTTGTCCTGGGCCGCCTCCTTTTTGCGCTGCCGCTCTTCCATTTTCGCTGTTTCCTGCATACTCTTCTCCGCTGTCATTTCAGGATGAGGCCCTTGTCTGTGTCCTCTCTGCCGGAAAGCCCCGGCCCCAAAAAGGGCCGCAGATTCCTCTGCGGCCCTTTGCATTCCGTTCATTCGTCCGGCAGCAGAAAGCCGCCGTCCCCTCTTATCCGCCTATTCCGCTGTCTCCGCGGGCTCCTCTTCCTTTGCAGCCTCACAGGGAGCCTCTGCGTTCGCAATCAGCTCCTTCAGCTTCGCCAGATCCTCTGCCGAAAGGCCGGATACCAGATCGGAGAGATTCTTGTTCTTCTTCTCCTCATCGGCTTTTTTCTTCTTCTCCTCGGCGTTGTGACGCAGCTCCTGATTCAGGGCCTTTCCCTGCTCCACGGTCAGCTCACCCTTCTTGACAAGATCGCTGAGAATTTCCCCCGACTTCTCAACCGATGTTGCCGCCGCTCCGATTCCGATCAGAAAGAATTTCTTGATTCCATCACCCAATTCCATTTGCCTTACCTCCAGATTTGATGAGATTCCTGCACATCCGCCGCCATCCGGAGCTCCGCCGCAGAACTGCTGCGCAGCCCGGAACAGCTGTACACATTTGGTTCTGTTCAGCCCCATCCAGAATTTGCGAAGCAAATTCTGGATGGGGCTGGCCAGAGGTCCTTCGGACCTTGGCCGCCTGCCGATTTCAATCATGAATCCGTCCGTAAACGGCCGATTCATGTTGAAATCGGCAGGTGCTGAACAGATATTCACATTATAGCATAGCTTCCGTACACGGGTTCCCGCCGCAGGAGATTTTATAGCTTTTTAACCATTCAGGGCCAGGAGCTTCGGCAGGAAAATCCACAAGCCGATCACCGCAGCGAAAATGGCTGCCGCCAGAACCGCGCCGGCCGCTGCATCCTTCGCCTTTTTGGCCAGCGGTTTTCTCTCCAGGGTCACCAGATCCACCACGGCCTCCACGGCTGTGTTCACGCATTCCAGCCCCATCACCAGGCCGAAGAGGATCAGACAGACGAACCACTCTTCTCTGGAAATCCGCAGCGCTGTGCCGAAGACCAGCACCAGCACCGCTGCGCAGCAATGGATCTGCATGTTGCGTTCCTCACGTATCGTGCGGAACAGGCCTTCAAAGGCGTATTGAAAGCTCCGGTACAGGGGCTGCCTGCGTTTCCTGTCTTTTCTGTTCATTTCTCGCCTCTCTTCTGCGTCCGCTGCAGGAGCACCCCCCGGGCGCGCAGCAGCTGCTCTTCCCGGCTCGCGGCGCAGTGCACTTAATACATCGGTTTTGCAAACGCTGCACCGGAAGTCCTGCCGCGCGGCGCCGGTTCTCTCATGGGAGCTTCACTTCGTGCACCGTCTGACCTCCCTTTGCGAAGGCATCGGCCGCTTCAAAACAGCTCTGCACCATGTAGCTGACAGCCTGTTTCGTATAGAAGGCGGTGTGCGGGCTCATGATCACGTTGGGGAAGGAGCGCAGCAGCGCCATCTCCGGATTGTCGATCACATCGCCGACGCGATTGTAATAATACAGCCCGTCCTCCTTCTCCAGGACATCCAGGGCCGCTCCTCCCACCTTTCCGCTCTCCAGGGCCCGGATCAGGGCATCGGTATCAATCAGCTTGCCTCTGGCTGTATTGATGATGAGAACGCCGTCCTTCATCTGGGCAAAGGCCCCCGCATCCAGCAGGTGGTAATTGGCCTCCGTCGCATTGGTATGAAGTGAAATGACGTCCGCCTCCCGGTACAGCTGCTCCAGAGGCACATATTGCGCCATCGTTTTCACCTCTTCGTTTTCATACGGATCGTAGCACAGGATCCGGCACCCCATGCCGGAGAGGGAATGAATCAGCGTTCTGCCGATCCGCCCCGTTCCGATGACGCCGACCGTCTGGTAGGCGATGTCGTCGCCGATCTTGCCCTTCAGGGAATAATCCTGCAGATCTGCCCGCTTGAGGATCGGGACGATTCTGCGCTGGAGCATCAGCATCAGAAGGAGGGCATAATGCGCCACACCGGAGGGCGGATAGCTGGCATTGGAGACCCGCATCCCCAGCTCCTTTGCCTTCGCCAGATCCACATGATCATACCCGATGGAACGGCAGACGACGAAACGCACCCCGATGGATGCAAACCTCTCCAGCATGGCTGCCGACATGTCACAGGGGGTTGTGCAGACGGCATCCGCCCCCTTCGCGAGGACGTAATTGTTCTCATCCGGATAATCTGTCGTGTAATCGAACTCGATGCCGGTTTCCCGGCTGAACCGCTCCGCAAAAGGGACTTCATCGTACGGCCGCAGCGTATAGAAGAATATCTTCATCTCTTCGCCTCTTTTCTGAATTGTTCTCCGTTTATCATAGATTTCCGCAGTGCGAAGTGCAACCCGCCTTCGCGGATTCGGACCGTGAGACAGTTGATCCGTTCCGCCGCAGGATTTACTATAGTGGAACGAATCCCGCGCATCTGCGGCAGAAACGGAGGCACCAACGATGAAGGACAAGATTCAACAGCTGTATGACGCATGGCTTGCTTATTTTCCGCCGTCCGATCCCATGCACCGGGAACTGGACAGCATTCGGGGAGACGAGGCTGCCGTCACCGACCGCTTCTACCAGGAGATTGTCTTCGGCACTGCAGGGCTTCGCGGCATCTGCGGCGCCGGGACCAACCGGATGAACGTACGGACCATCGGCCGCGCAACCCAGGGCATCGCCTCCTATATTCTGGCGCACGGTGCCGCAGAAAGGGGTGTCGTCATTGCCTATGACTGCCGGTATCATTCCCGGGAGTTCTCGGAGCTCTCTGCCGAAATCCTGGCCGGGAACGGAATCCGCGTCCATCTCTTCCCCGACCTTCGCCCCACGCCGGAGCTGTCCTATGCCATCCGCCGTCTGGGTGCAGCCGCCGGCATCAACATGACAGCCAGCCATAATCCGAAGGAATACAATGGATATAAGGTCTACTGGGAGGATGGTGCGCAGATCTCCGGCAGCGTCTCGGACGGCATTCTCCATGAAATCCAGCAGCTGGATCTTCTGGACGATACCGTCATTCACCGTCTGCCTCTTGACTGTGCCAGGGAGCAGGGGCTCGTCAGCATCCTCGGAGATGACATGGATCGGTCTTATCTGGACTACGTTCTGTCCATGGCGCAGCGCCCGGATGAGGAGCTTGACAGGACGGTTTCGGTTGTCTACACACCGCTCAACGGTGCCGGCGCCGTTCCTCTCTCCCGCATCATGCAGCAGAGGGGCTTCGTAAATTTCGTTCTGGTTCCGGAGCAGGCCGAGCCTGATCCGGAGTTCACGACCGTCGGTTATCCCAATCCGGAGGATCCGAAGGCCTTTCGTCTGGCCGAGTCCCTCGGACAGGACCTGCACGCCGACGTCCTCATTGCAACGGACCCCGACAGTGACCGCATGGCGGTTGAGATTCCGGACGGGCACGGCGGCTACCGGCCGTTAAACGGCAACCAGACCGGTGCTCTCCTCATCGCCTACATGGCAGAGAGTCAGCGGGTACGCGGAGCCCTGCCTTCGCAGGCCTTTATGATCAAATCCATCGTCACAGGAGATCTGGGGAGGGCAATCTGCGAGAGCTACGGCATCCATGTGTATGAGGCACTGACCGGCTTCAAGAATATCTGCGGGCGCATTCCGGAGCTGGAGGCTGCGGGCGGCACCTATTTCTTCGGCTATGAAGAAAGCATCGGCTGTGCCCCGGGTGCAAAGGTCCGGGACAAGGACGGCATCTGTGCCGGCATGCTGATCGCCGAGATGGCTGCCTGGTACCGCAAAAAGGGCCGCACTCTCGCCGATGCTCTGGAGGATCTCTACCGGCGCTACGGCTATTACGCAGAGCGTCAGGTCTCCCTGGTCCTGCAGGGGCAGGAGGGCGCTGCGCGCATCGGGCGCATCATGGACGCCTTCCGCAGCGGGAAACCGGCCTCCTTCGGAGACTTCCGGGTCTCGCAGATCACGGATTATCTTCACGGCTGCGGCGACATTCCTGCGGGCAATGTGCTGCGCTTCCTTCTGAGCGACGGCAGCTGGTTCGCAATGCGCCCCTCCGGAACAGAGCCCAAGATCAAATTCTATTATTATGCCTTCAGCCGGGAGGCCGGTGCGGCCGACGCAGCCATTGCCTCACTTGCCGAGGCCGTCGGCCGGATGGTCGATGCCATCTCCTGAGCACCGGCACCGCCGCCCGGCCGCATCGAGGATTTCACTGTGCCTTGACGGCAGCTTTCCCGAACAGCGACGGCACGTACCGATTGATCACCCAGCAGCCCGCCGCAGAGAACACAAACGCCCCGACAGCGCCGGCAAAGGCAAGCCCTGCACTCAGCTGCTCTGTGCCCGCCGCAGAAAGAAGCGCCGGCATGATCACCTCCTGCAGAAAAGGCTTGTGCAGGAAATAGATGCCGATCGTGTTCTCTCCCGCCCACAGCATAAAGGCTCTGGCCCTCTCATGCGGACGCTCCCGGAAGAAAATCGTAAGGAAAATCGAAAAGGACAGCACCAGTCCGATTCCGGCAAAGGCGTTGAGAAAGAAGAAAAAGAGATTTCCGTACTCTGCCCTGCACATCATCATCAGGTGCGGGGAATCTCCCTGCAGCCTCTGACCGAGGAAGAGCAGGCCTCCGAACAGCGCTGCCGTGAGCAGATAGAGCCATCCGTTCCTCCTCGGCAGCCGGAAGACAAGATTCTTGACGGCATATCCCAGCATGATGAATCCCAGGGCCACAAAGGCAATGTCGCAGCAGAGCGGATCGCCGATAGAAAGGTGCGGCAGTGCAAAGCCGACGGCAAATGCCGCCGCCGAGGCCGCGAGCGCCATCTGCCAGCGGGGAATGCTCCGGATCCTCCAGGACAGCATCAGCAGCAGCTCGGCCATCACTCTGGCAAGGAACAGGCAGGGGAGATACCACAGGGACGTCAGGGTTTCCGCCTTCTCAATCATCTCCCAGGAGCCGTAGAACAGCTTTATAAAATTCCCGTAGCAAAAGCTGGAGTAGATCGCTCCCCAGATCAGGTACGGCACCAGCAGCGCCATGACGTTCTTGCGGATGAATTTTCTCCAATGTGCGCCGTCATACTCATCCGCCCGGCGTGCAATCACCATCCCCGACACCAGGAAGAACAACGGCATGTGGAAGGCATACAGCACAATCCGGTACGGTATGCTCGAGCCCGTCGGCGCCGCATGCCCCCAGATCACAAGGAAAATTGCAATACACTTTGCGAAATCCAGATAATCAAGTCGCTCCTTCTGCATGATTCCGTCCCCTTTCCTCCGTGCATTCCATGCCGATCGTTCCCCTCCCTGTGCCCGCCGCCGCAGGCGCAGTCCGTTCGGCGTTTATCTTTTCCTTACTCCTCGTCCTTTTTCACCGGGAACAGCTTCACCAGAATCTTCATAATCACGATGAGGACAACCGCCACAGCGAAAATTCCCAGCATACCAAAACCCATCACCCGCAGCGACTCCATAAAATTCGTCAGCATCCTTTACTCCTTTCTCTACCTCTTATTTTCCCATTCCTGCCGCGGCCCATCCGCAGAGGCGCAGGGACAGCTCCGCACGCAGGAAGTCTCCGCCGCAATTCCCGCTGCCTCTGCCTCACAGCATCGGGATCAGGCTCAGCAGCAGTCCGCCGGCAATGACAGAAGCAATCTGACCGGACACGTTGACGCTGGTCGCCTGCATGATCAGTACGTTCGTGGGATCCTCCTTCAGGCCCATCTGCGTGATCACGCGGGCCGACATCGGGAAGGCGGAGATCCCGCAGGCACCGATCATCGGATTGATCTTGTCCTTGCGGAAGATGTTCAGAATCTTGGCGAACAATACGCCGCCCACCGTGTCAAAGACAAAGGCGATCAGCCCCAGCACCAGAATAAAAATGGTCTGTATATTCAGGAAATTCTCGGCGCGCATCTGCGATGCCACCGTAAGGCCCAGGAGCAGCGTGATCAGGTTCGCGAGCGCTCCCTGCGCCGTTTCAGAGAGAGAATCCAGAACACCGCACTCCCGGATGAGATTGCCGAACATCAGAAAGCCGACCAGGGCAACGCTTCGCGGGGCAATGAGGCCTGCCACTACCGTGATGCAGATCGGGAACAGAATCTTCGCCGTCTTTGACACGCTGCTGCCCTGATACTTCATATGAATGGCGCGCTCCGATTTGGTGGTGATCATGCGGATGACCGGCGGCTGGATGATCGGCACCAGTGCCATATAGGAATAAGCCGCCACAATGATGGCGCCGAGATATTTCGAGGAGAAATAATCTGCGACGAAGATGGAGGTCGGGCCGTCCGCTGCACCGATGATGCCGACCGACGCCGCATCCTGCAGCGAGAAGCCGAACAGGGTGGCCAGACTCAGGGTGAAGAAGATGCCGAACTGCGCCGCTGCACCGAAGAGCATCATCGTCGGATTGGCCAGGAGCGGCGTGAAATCAATCATGGCTCCGATGCCGACGAACAGAAGGAGCAGGAACAGTTCATTTGAGATGCCCGCGTTGAACAGAATATCCAGCGGCCCCTCTGTCAGAATTCCGTCGATGGTCTGCGTGACCGCGCCGGACAGCGGCAGATTCACGAAAATGGCGCCGAAGCCCATCGGAACCAGTAAGGACGGTTCCATTTCCTTTCGAATCCCCAGATAAATCAGGATTCCTCCAATCACCCACATGGCAACCATCTGCCACGTCAGATTCGTCACGTTTCCGAACAAATCCATCAGCTGCTGCATTTCGCTTCCTCCTATTTCCATTCATACAAAAACAGCAAGACCTCTGCCGCAGCCTCCGCTGCGAACAAAAGTCTTGCTGTCAGATATCCGCTCATGACCCGCTTCGGGATCCTGAGAGATCCGCCCCGGCACCGGGCTCACGCCGTGCATTGACGATGCCGAATCCCGACCGCACGCGACGCGTGGGCGGGCAGCTACTCCCTTTTCCGCTAGGATACCTAAAACCGCAGGTCACGTCAATCCCCCATTCCCCGTTTCGCCGATTGCGCAGCTCCTATTGTTACAGTTCATTCGCCCGCCGGCGACGGGTCCTGGCGGAGCTGTCCGTCCTGGGGACGTTCTCACTCCGTGCGAGGA
>CAVKMX010000066.1:0-2499 GCA_963657295.1 Clostridium sp. CAG:302 | reverse complement strand
AAGCACCGAGGCCTCGCAAGGCCCCCGGACTGGACATTCTCCGCCACCCTGTCGTCTGGCGGGCGTCTGTGCAGTAACCTCCTATTGCGCGGATGGCGCATGGTTCACTGATTGCGGATGGCCGTAATCGCCCACTGTCCTTCTCCGATCTTTCCGATCACGATCTCCGGTGCCTTCTGCAGCAGGCTGATGCTGAAGGAATCGCCGGTCATCTCCGCGTGGTACAGATCGCAATAGGTTACATTGCGCAGGAGCTCCTCCGAGAAGACCTCATCAAAGTCAAGGGCGGCAAACTCCTCCGCTGTCTGAATTTCCCTCCCGTCCAGCACAAGCGGGAAGCGGCACAGCTGAGCAAGATAGCTCATATCCCGATAGGAGAGCGCCATTTTCACCTGTGTTGCATAATAGCACGCATCATAATCCTTCGCCGGTGCATCCGCATCCCGGTTCTCCAGAGATACGAAGACTGCATGCTCCGTGCTGCCGTCCTCCCCCAGAACGCCCCGGTAGGTCACCTCATAGCAATGTCCCGGATGAACACCGTCCTCCGACAGATTGGCCAGATCCAGATCCGCCCCGCTGAAGGTGATCATCCTTCCGTTGTAATCCTGCAGGGTAAAGGAATGCATGGAGGCATCGGCCATCACGCCGGATACCGTGCTCTCCACATCGGCCATGACCTCTTCATAGCTTTTCTGCTGCATTTCCCAGCTGCCGGCGGCCTCAACGGAAGCGCAGAGAGCCTCTGCGCTCTCTTCCATTTCCAGATAACGCTCGAGGATGTCTCCGTCAAAGGGTGCCTCCGTGGGATAGGAAACCGACAGGTAACGAACCTCCCCCTCCGGATTCTCTATGACTCCGACAAAATCCCCGCCGATGTACTGAATGTAGACCGGCACCTCCGGTGAGACCTGAATGCTGCAGAGATTCCCGCTTCCGTAGTATTCCGCTGCCTCCTGATCTTCAAAGCTGAGGCTGTAGCCGCCTTCGTGCTCGTACACGCTCCATTGAAAGCGGTCCTCCCACGATTCCGGAATCTGCGCCGTGAAATAGGGGGTCGTCACCGTATTCCCGTCCAGGCTCACGGTGTTCCTCAGATCGTCTGCGTCCTCCGCGGCATCCTCTTCCTCCGCGGATGCGTCACTCTGTTCTCCGGACACGCTCTCTGCTCCATCCGCTTCCGTGCTCTCTGCCTCCTGCTCCGCAGCTCCTCCGGCAGCGGAGAGCTCTCCGCCGACCTCCTCCTGCAGCATTCCGCACGCAGCCAAAGAGACTGCCGCCCCAAGGGCCAGCAGTCCCGCTATCCATCGATTTCTCACACCCTTCCGGACGTTTTCCATGGTCTCCCTTTCAATGCTCATCCTTATCTGTCGGAACATATGCTGCGGCCTTTACCATCTCCAGCTCGTTGCCCGACAGCTCGCTGTTCATCATCGTGCCCGCCACGGTTTCATGGATCAGCCTGCTCAGTTCATCGTCCCAGCAGGGAAGATCCGCATCCTCTGCCACGCTGTTCAGAAGCTTCTCAATGTCTGCAGTATCTGCCGCCGTTCCGGGAAAAGCTAAAATTTTGTTCAGACTCATCGTATTTCCTCCTCATTTCTGCCTATTCTACTATATTTGCATCCGTTCAGCATCTGCCGATTTCAACATGATCGGCCGCCTTCGGACGAATTCATGATTGATCAAACATCCACATTTCCGGTGTGTGCCGTCAATGGATATTTTCTTATCGACGTTTCTGTATTAGAATACGCAGAAGGGTGGCTTTGTGTTACAGCTTCCCGTAAATATAATTTTGAATTACTGAGGATAACCGATTTATGGCAGATGTTGAGAAATGGGTTCAATTGTATTCCGCCAGCCTGCGCTCATGGCTGACCCCCCGCATGAAAACGCGTGAGGATGTGGAGGATCTCATGCAGGAGGTGTTCATCGCCTGCTATCGGCACCAGGACGAGTTCGACCCGTCGCGCTGCCCGGAAAAGGCATGGATCTTCATTGTAGCCAAGAACATGCTGATCTCCTACTACCGCAGTGCCAAGAACAATGACAGCCTGGATGCGATGATGGACGCCGCCGGCTCCGCTGCGGAGCCTGTGGACGAAGCCGCCAGTCAGGTTGCCCAGACGATCGAGAACCGTGCCATCGTGGCGGAGCTGCTCCGGCAGCTGGACGAACGCAGCCGGCAGATCATCGTCCTGCGCTTTTTCGAGGGCCTGGATCACCAGAGCATTGCAGACCGTCTGGGGCTGACCCCCGGCAATGTCCGTGTCATTCAGAAGCGTGCGCTGGAGAAAATGCAGAAGATGATGAAGTAAGCCGTTCGAAAATCTGTCTTCCGTGCAAAATTAGTTGTTGACATTCATTTTCGATTCGGATATACTGAACAAGCTGTCGGGCGAGAGCGATGACAGTCATGGCGAGGTAGCTCAGCTGGCTAGAGCACGCGGTTCATACCCGCGGTGTCGAGGGTTCAAGTCCCCCCCTCGCTACGAT
>CAVKMX010000065.1:7089-12593 GCA_963657295.1 Clostridium sp. CAG:302 | reverse complement strand
CAGCATCGTTCAGGAGACCCTTTCCGAGCACAATGAGACCGGCATTCAGGTCTATATCGGAAATGAGATGCCGATGGGAGGACTGCAGAACTGCAGCGTTGTGACCGCGACGTATGAGCTGGGCGAGGGAATGAAGGGAACGGTTGGCGTGATCGGGCCCAAGCGCATGGATTACGATAAGGTTGTCAGTGTATTGAAGGATATTATGAAGCAGCTGGATGCGCTGTATGAGCATTGACGCAGACAGGCGAAGGCTTAGGAGGTAAGAATGACAGACGAGGAATACAGGAAGACAGAGGCCGGCAGCGGCCGGGATTCCTCTGAGAAGGCGGAGGAGGATCTGGAGCCGCAGGCAAACGACAGCTCGAAGGAGAGCACGGCCTGCGACGAGGAGAGCGGATGCGGTTCCTGCTGCGGCGGAGCGCAGGAGGCCTCCTGCGGAGCGTGTGAAGAGACGGCGGAAACGGAGGAGGCCGGCAGCGATCCGGAGCAGGCACAGAAGAAGGGATTCTTTTCCAGGAACAAGAAGGCGGACAAGGAGAAGGCAGAGCTGAAGGAAAAGGTGGATGCCCTGGAGGACAGGGTGCGCCGCCAGATGGCAGAGTTCGACAACTACCGCAAGCGGACGGAGAAGGAAAAGGATCAGATGTTCTCCATGGGCGAGAAGAGCGTGATCGAAAAGATCCTCCCCATCGTGGATAATTTCGAGCGCGGCTTTGATACGGTGGAGGAGGCGGACAAGGACGACGCCTTTGTCGCCGGCATGGAGAAGATCTATACCCAGCTGGTGAAGCAGCTGGAGGCCTTCGGCGTCACGCCCATCGAGGCGGTCGGCAGGGAATTCAATCCGGAGCTTCACAATGCGGTCATGCAGGTGGAGACAACGGAGTATGAAAGCGGCGTGGTCGCGCAGGAGCTGCAGAAGGGATACATGTACCGCGACCAGGTGCTCCGGCACAGCATGGTCGGTGTCGCACAGTAATTTTTCCGGGTACGGAATTTAGAATACAGAATCACAGCAATGGTGCCGCAGGGCACAGAAATGGAGCGCAGATATGAGTAAGATTATCGGTATTGACTTAGGAACCACCAACAGCTGCGTGGCTGTGATGGAGGGCGGACAGCCCACCGTCATCGCCAACAAGGAAGGTGCCAGAACCACTCCTTCCGTCGTGGCATTCACCAAGAACGGCGATCGTCTGGTCGGTGAGCCGGCAAAGCGTCAGGCAGTAACCAACGCAGAGAATACGGTTGCCTCCATCAAGAGAGACATGGGCACGGACAACGGCCGTACACTCAACGGCAAGAAGTACAGCCCGCAGCAGATCTCGGCCATGATCCTGCAGAAGCTCAAGGATGATGCGGAGAGCTATCTGGGAGAGAAGGTGACAGAGGCTGTCATCACCGTTCCCGCCTATTTCAACGATGCACAGCGTCAGGCCACCAAGGATGCCGGCAAGATCGCAGGACTCGAGGTCAAGAGAATCATCAACGAGCCTACGGCAGCGGCTCTGGCCTATGGCCTGGACAATGAGAAGGAACAGAAGATCATGGTTTACGACCTCGGCGGCGGTACCTTCGATGTATCCATCATCGAGATCGGCGACGGCGTCATCGAGGTTCTGTCCACGAACGGCGACACGCACCTTGGCGGCGATGATTTTGATAACTGCATCATCCGCTGGATGGTCAGCGAGTTCAAGTCCAGAGAGGGCGTAGACCTTTCCGGCGACAAGATGGCCATGCAGAGACTGAAGGAGGCCGCAGAGAAGGCGAAAAAGGAGCTGTCCTCTGCGACGACCACCAACATCAACCTGCCCTTCATCACGGCCACGGCGGAGGGCCCGAAGCATTTCGATATGGATCTGTCCAGAGCGAAATTCGAGGATCTGATCCGCGACCTGGTGGAGAAGACTGCCATTCCGGTGCAGAATGCCATGAAGGATGCAGGACTGACCAATGCGGACCTCGGAAAGGTCCTGCTGGTGGGCGGCTCCACGAGAATCCCCTGCGTGCAGGATAAGGTTCAGCAGCTGACCGGCCACGAGCCGTCCAAGAGCCTGAACCCGGATGAGTGTGTTGCCATCGGCGCAGCCATCCAGGGCGGCAAGCTCAGCGGCGATGCGGCAGCCGGGGACATCCTTCTGCTGGATGTTACACCGCTGACCCTGTCCATCGAGACCATGGGCGGCATTGCAACGCCTCTGATCGAGCGCAATACGACAATCCCGACCAAGAAGAGCCAGGTATTCTCCACGGCGGCAGACAATCAGACGGCCGTGGACATCAACGTCCTGCAGGGCGAGCGGAAGTTCGCAAGGGATAACAAGTCTCTCGGCCAGTTCCGTCTGGACGGCATTCCGCCTGCAATGAGAGGCGTTCCGCAGATCGAGGTAACCTTTGACATCGATGCCAACGGCATTGTTACGGTAGCGGCCAAGGATCTGGGCACCGGCAAGGAGCAGCACATCACCATCACCGGCGGCTCGAGCATGTCGGATGAGGAGATCGAGAAGGCCGTAAAGGATGCCAAGGAGTACGAGGCGCAGGACAAGAAGCGCAAGGAAGCCATTGATGCCAGAAACGATGCGGATTCGGCTGTCTTCCAGATCGAGAAGGCACTGAAGGAGGTCGGCGACAAGGTAGAGGCCGGCAACAAGGCGACGGTTGAGGCGGATCTTGCAGAGCTCAAGGGCGTTCTGGAGAGAACCAAGGACCAGGCAGACATCAGCGATGCCGACGTGGACGCACTGAAGTCCGGCAAGGAGAAGCTGATGAACGATTCCCAGCAGCTCTTCAACGCAATGTATCAGAACATGCAGCAGAATCAGGCAGGACAGCAGGCCGGAGCGGGCGCAGGCCAGGAGCAGGCCGGCGGTACGGCAGCAGGCGATGATGTGGTGGACGGAGATTACCGCGAGGTATAACTTCGGAACGGCACGCCTGAAGGCGCGGAAAACTGTTGTAACCCGGGGCGGGAAACTGTCCCGGGTTGTGTCATGTAAACACCCATGCCGGGCCCGGCCCGGCTTCGTTATGGAGGAGTGCCGACGGCAGCATCGCGCGGCAGCCTGCCGGTTCCTGCGCTGAACGGAACCGGCAGATGAATGGGAGCAACGCATATGGCAGAACAGAAAAGAGATTATTATGAGGTTCTGGGCGTCAGCAAGGGCGCGACAGAAGAGGAAATCAAGAAGGCATATCGGCAGCTGGCCAAAAAATACCATCCGGACGTCAATCCGGGGGAGGAGGCCGCGGCAAAGTTCAAGGAGGCCTCCGAGGCCTATGCCGTTCTGAGCGATGCCGAGAAGCGCAGGCAGTATGACCAGTTCGGGCACTCTGCCTTTGACGGAACCGGAGGCTTCGGCGGCGGAGGCTTCGATTTTAACGGCGCAGACTTCGGGGATATGTTCGGGGATATTTTCGGTGATCTGTTCGGAGGCGGAAGAGCCAGAGGCAGCTCGGGCGGACCGATGAAGGGGGCCAGCATCCGGACCAGTGTCCGGATCAGCTTCATGGAGTCGGTGTTCGGGACAACGAAGACCCTGAGCCTGAACCTGAAGGATCCCTGCCCCACCTGCGGCGGAACCGGCGCCAAGCCGGGGACCAGTCCCAAGATGTGTCCGAAGTGCGGCGGTAAGGGACAGGTTGTTTATTCGCAGCAGTCGTTCTTCGGTACGGTCCGCAACGTGCAGACCTGCCCGGACTGCGGCGGCAGCGGAAAGGTCATCGAGGACAAGTGCACCACCTGCGGCGGCAGCGGGTATACCACCAGCCGCAAGCAGATTCAGGTCTCGATTCCGGCGGGCATCCGCAGCGGCATGAGCGTGCGCATTTCGGAAAAGGGTGAGCCCGGCCTGAACGGCGGACCGCGCGGCGATCTGATGGTGGAGGTGCTGGTGGAGGAGGATCCCAACTTCTACCGGCAGGACTACGATCTGTATTCCAATGTCACCATCTCGTATGCGGTGGCAGCTCTCGGCGGCTCCGTGGTGGTGAATACCGTGGACGGCAAGGTGCTGTACGATGTAAAGGAAGGCACGCAGACCGGCACCAGAGTGCGGCTCAAGGGAAAGGGTGTTCCCAGCCTGCAGAATAAGAATGTGCGGGGAGACCAGTACATCACATTGATTGTGGAGACCCCCTCCAAGCTTTCCAAGGAGGCAAAGGAGCTGCTGGAGCAGTTTGATCAGCTGACGGGAGACAGCCTTCATGCGGCGGAGCGTGCCGGTGAGGGCGGCGAGAAGCCGAAGGAAACCGTGAAGGGAAAACGTAAGAAATTCTGGCAGTAGAAAATTCCGGCAGCGGGAAATGCCGGGAGCAGAAGAGTCTGACAGCAGGAGAGATGAAATGAAGTGGATGCGCTTTCGGGTACGGACAACAGCGGCGGCGGAGGATATTCTGGTGAGCTCCATGCAGGACATCGGCCTGTACGGAGCTCAGATCGAGGACCATGTTCCGCTGACGGCGGCCGAGAAGGAGCAGATGTTCGTGGACATTATGCCGGAGGGGCCGGAGGATGACGGCAGCGCGGTGGTCAGCTTTTACGTCGAGGAAACAGAAGACGGACAGCTCCTGGCGGATGGGGAAGAGAAGACGCCGGAGGAGATCCGCCGGGCGATGGAGGAGGTAATCCGGCAGCTGCGGGAGTATTCCGACGTCATCGGAGACGGGACCGTGACCATCGAGGAAACGGAGGATGTGGACTGGGTCAACAACTGGAAGCAGTTCTTCCATCAGTTCCGCATCGATGACATTCTGGTCATTCCCTCCTGGGAGGAGCCGCTTCCGGAGGAGGAGCCGGCAAGGTTCGTTTTCCATATTGATCCGGGGACGGCCTTCGGCACAGGGGCGCATGAAACAACCCAGCTGTGCATCCGGGAGATCCGCAGATACCTGAGGCCCGGCTGCCGGCTGCTGGATGTCGGAACCGGCAGCGGAATCCTCTCGATTCTGTCCCTGATGCTGGGAGCAGGGTCTGCGGTGGGAACCGACCTGGATCCGTGTGCACTGCCGGCCATCGCAGACAATCTGCAGGCCAACGGAGTCGCGGCCGATCGCTTCCGGGTGATTCTGGGGAATCTGGTGAACGATGCGAAGGTTCAGGAGGAGGTCGGATACGGCTGCTATGACATCGTTGCCGCCAACATTCTGCCGGACGTTCTCGTTCCGCTGATGCCGGCAGCCGCAGCGGCGCTGGCCCCAGGCGGCATCTGTGTCACCAGCGGGATCATTGAGGGAAAGGAAGATCTTGTGGCGGAGGCGATGAGAGCGGCCGGTCTGACCGTTCTGGACGTCACGGCACAGGGAGAGTGGCGGTGCGTCACGGGACGAAAGGCGGCAGAGTAATGCTCCATATATTCGCCTCTCCGGAGGATGTGCAGGGAGACCTCCTGCGCATTACCGGTCCGGAGGTCAATCATATTCAGAATGTCATGCGGCTGAAGCCCGGTGAGGAGATCAGCGTCAGCATGGGAGAAGACGACAGAGAGTATCGTTACGGA
>CAVKMX010000065.1:0-7009 GCA_963657295.1 Clostridium sp. CAG:302 | reverse complement strand
GGAGCAGACGGCAGAGAGTATCGTTACGGAATTGAGTCCTTCGAGGACGCGGCGGTTCTGTGCCGCCTTCGCTTTGTCAAGGAAAAGGAGACGGAGCTTCCGGTTCGCGTGCTCCTCTTTCAGGGACTGCCCAAGGCGGACAAAATGGAATGGATCGTGCAGAAGTCCGTGGAGCTGGGCGTCGCTGAGGTGATCCCTGTGCGGTTGGAGCGATGCGTGGTAAAATTGGATGCTGCGAAGGCACAGAAGAAGTGTGCACGCTGGCAGGGGATTGCAGAGGCGGCTGCCTCACAGTCTAGGCGGGGGATCATCCCTGCGGTGCATGCGCCGATGACGATGAAGGAGGCGGTGCAGTATGCCGAAGAGGAGACATCGGTCCGCATCCTTCCCTATGAGCTGCAGGAAAATGACGGCTCCGTCAAGGCCTATCTGGAGAGCATCCGGCCGGGAGAGGCCGTGAGCGTCTTCATCGGCCCGGAGGGAGGCTTCACGCCGGAAGAGGTGGAAATGGCCAGAGCGGCCGGAATTCGGCCGGTGTCTCTGGGGAAACGGATCCTGCGGACGGAGACGGCGGGGCTTACCGTGCTGGCGTGGCTGATTTACCTGCTGGAAATACAGTAGCTGCGCAGGTGCGGGAACAGCCATGTCTGCTCGCGCAGCCGGTGTCGTCCGGGGGGTACAGGAACAGATCCCGTTTCATGCGGAAGCCGGCAGGCGGCGGAGCAGGAAAGAAAAATGAGCGAGACAAGAGAAATTTATCTGGACAATTCAGCGACCACCAGGGTTTTCCCGGAGGTGGCGGAGCTGATGCAGCGCATCTACCTGGAGGAATACGGCAATCCCTCCAGCATGCATCATAAAGGAGTGGAGGCGGAGCACCAGCTCCGCAGGGCGAAGGAGCGCCTCGCAGAGGGCCTCAAATGTACGCCGCAGAACCTGTATTTCACGTCCTGCGGAACCGAGTCCGACAACCTTGCGCTGATCGGCGCGGCAAGGGCCAACTGCCGCAGAGGACGGCACCTCGTCACGACGCAGATTGAACATCCGGCCATTCTGGAGACCATGAAATATCTGGAGTCGGAGGGGTATGAGGTCACATATCTGCCGGTGGACCGGAACGGAAGGGTGACGCCGGAGCAGGTAAGAGAGGCCGTGCGGAAGGACACGCTGCTGGTGTCCGTCATGCACACCAACAATGAAATCGGCGCACTGGAGCCGATTGCGGAGATCGGCAGGGCCGTCAAGGAAGAGAATCCGGAGACCCTGTTCCATGTGGATGCCGTGCAGGGCTTTGGCAAGGCGTGGATCCATCCGAAGAAGCTCCATGTCGACCTTCTGTCCGCCAGCGGGCATAAGATTCATGCACCCAAGGGAATCGGCCTGCTCTACGTGGGAGACAGAGCGAAGCTGACCAACATTATGTACGGCGGCGGTCAGCAGAGAGGAATGCGCAGCGGAACGGAGAACGTGGCAGGTATCGCAGGCATGGCCCTGGCGGCACAGATGCTGTGCCGGGATCTGGATGCGGAGCTGGATGCCCTTTACGGCATGAAGGAGCATTTCCTGGAGAAGGTGCGGGCAATGGAGGGCGTTCATGTCAACGGGATGGACGGTCTGTCCCTGCGCGAAACCGCGCCGCACGTCATCAGCCTCTCCTTTGACGGGATCCGTGCGGAGGTGCTGCTCCATGCACTGGAGGAAAAGGGCATTTATGTGTCGGCGGGAAGCGCCTGCGCATCGAATCATCCGCACGTTTCCGATACGCTGACAGCCATCGGTCTGCCGAAGGAGCATCTGGATTCCACACTCCGGTTCAGCCTTTCGGTGATGAATACGATGGAGGATATGGATGCGGCTGCTGCCGCGCTGGCGGAGCTCCTGCCGTTCCTGCGCCGATATACGAGAAGATAACGCCGCCGCGCCGGACGGCGCAGGGCGGCATATGAGGTTAGGGAGAGATGAAGTACCACGCTTTTTTGATTAAATATGCCGAGATCGGCATTAAGGGCAAGAACCGGGGAATTTTCGAGGGACAGCTGATCAACCAGATCCGCATTGCACTGAAGCGGTGCGAGGGAAGGTTCACGGTGGACCGCACCAGCGGCCGCATCTTCGTCAACTGCCCGGAGGAATACGATTACGATGAGGTGACGGAGAGCCTTGGCCGCATCTTCGGCATCGTTGGCATCTGTCCGACGGTCATCCTGCCGGTGGTGCCGGTGGAGCAGCTGCGGAAGGCGGCGGGGGATTTCTTCGGAGAAGAGTACGAGAACCGTGCGGTGACCTTCAAGGTCCACACGAGGCGCCTGGCTAAGAGCTATCCGCTGGATTCGATGGAGATGAACGCGGAAATCGGCGAGGAGATTCTGACAAGATTCCCGGAGGCGAGCGTGGATGTCCACCAGCCGGAGGTCCTTCTGCATGTGGAGATCCGCGAGCGGATTTATCTCTATTCCCACGTTCTCCCGGGACCCGGCGGCCTGCCGGTCGGCTGCAGCGGAAAGGGCATGCTCCTGCTCTCCGGAGGGATTGACTCACCGGTGGCCGGATGGATGTGCGCCAAGCGCGGTCTGAAGCTGGATGCCGTGTATTTCAACGCACCCCCCTACACCAGCGAGCGCGCCCTGCAGAAGGTGATCGATCTGGCTGCGGCAGTATCCCGCTACACCGGGCCGATCTATCTCCACAACATCAATTTCACCCAGATTCAGCTCTACATCTACGAGAAATGCCCGCACGACGAGCTGACCATCATCATGCGGCGTTACATGATGCGGATTGCGGAGCGGATCGCGAAACGGACTGAGTGCGAAGCCCTGATCACCGGCGAGAGCATCGGACAGGTTGCCTCACAGACAACGCGGAGCCTCGGCGTCACCAATGCCGTGTGCACGCTGCCGGTGTTCCGCCCGCTGATCGCCTTTGACAAGGAGGACATCATCACCATCTCCAAGAAGATCGGGACCTATGAAACCTCCATCCTGCCCTATGAGGACTGCTGCACCATCTTCGTGGCCAAGCATCCGGTGACGAAGCCGCTGGCGGGTGTCATCGAGCAGCACGAGCGGCACCTGGACGAGCAGATCGATGCCATGGTGCAGACGGCGCTGGATACGGATGAAATCCTGGTTGTCGGTCCGGACGGCGTCCGCAGACTCAAGGAAAGAGAGGCTCCGCTCCTGCCGGGCATGTAAGACGGCAGGGGCCTGCGAGGGCACCGGGCCTCACCGCTCCGGCGCCCTCCGCCGATCGAAGCCGAACGCCAGAAAAGGCGGCAATCCCCGAAGGGATTCCCGCCTTTGGCAATCAGTGAAAATCAGGAAACCGTGATGAACGCGGATGAACGCGGTGAAACCGAAGGAAAGGAAGCCGTCCGCAGATTCACACGGGAGTCCGCTCCGACTCACTCGATGACATAGGGGGCAAGGGCATCGAGAATCTCCTGCACATTCTCCTCTGCGTGGATGTTCAGGTCGATGGGCTTGGAAAGATCCAGAGAGAAAATGCCCATGATGGATTTCGCATCGATGACATAGCGGCCGGACACGAGATCAAAATCGGAATCAAACTTGGTGATGTCGTTGACGAAGGACTTCACCTTGTCGATGGAATTCAGAGAAATCTTGATTGTCTTCATAAAAGAGACCCCCTTTACTGCTGTAGTAGTTGACTTCAATAGTAATTATCCCGTTCCCAAAAGTCAATCCGGCTGTTCGGAACAATCCGGAGGAACCGTGACGGCCGTACAGATGCCGGCCGGGATGGAACAGGAATGGAGAGAACGATGAAAAGAGCAGCCGTGCATAATCTGGGCTGTAAGGTGAACAGCTACGAGCTCGATGTGATGGTCCAGCAGCTGAAGGAGCTGGGATATGAGCTGGTGCCCTTTGAGGAGCGGGCGGATCTGTACCTCGTGAACACCTGCAGCGTCACCAGCATTGCGGACCGGAAGAGCCGGCAGATGCTGCACCGCGCGAGGAAGAACAACCCGGAGGCCCTGGTCATTGCTGCAGGCTGCTATGTGGAGACGGACCGGCAGAAGCTCGAAGAGGATCCGCTGGTGGATCTGTGCATCGGGAACAACCGGAAGGGCAGCCTGAAGGAGATCCTCCTGGACCATCAGGCGGGCAGACTCCCGGGAAAGAGCACCCGGGCAGATCTGACGGAAAAGCCGGCCTTTGAAGCCATGCAGCTGAACGCCCCGGGACGCACCCGGGCGGACATCAAGATCCAGGACGGGTGCAATCAGTTCTGCTCCTACTGCATCATCCCCTACGCCAGAGGAAGGATCCGCTCACGGGAGGCAGAGGACATTCTGGAGGAAATTCGGAGTCTGGCCTCGGAGGGCGTGAAGGAGGTGGTCCTGACCGGAATTCACATCAGCTCCTACGGCAAAGAGAAGGGGAGGGAGCCGGACCGGGAGCTGCTGAGCCTTCTCACCAGGATACAGCTCCTCGCCGGCATCGAGAGAATCCGCCTGGGCTCGCTGGAGCCGCGGATCATCACGCCGGCCTTTGCGGCAGGCATACGGAGGCTCTCCAAGGTCTGCCCGCATTTCCATCTGTCCCTGCAGAGCGGGTGCGATGCGACCCTGCGGCGCATGAACCGGCACTATACGGCGGCAGAATACAAACGGGGCGTGGAAATTCTGCGGGAGGCCTATGACCGGCCCGCGATCACAACGGATGTCATCGTCGGCTTCCCGGGCGAGACCGAGGAGGAATTCGCCGTCACCCGGCAGTTCCTGCAGGAGATTGCCTTCTATGAGATTCATGTGTTCAAATATTCGGTTCGGAAGGGGACGGCGGCCGAGAAATTCCCGAACCAGTGTCCGGATGCCGTGAAGGCGGCGCGCAGCGACCTTCTGCTGGAAATGACGCATCGGGATGCAGCCGCCTACCGGGAGAGCTTCCTCGGAGAACGGGAGGAGGTTCTGCTGGAGGAGGCGCTGACCGTGGACGGCAGGGCGTATTACGTCGGGCACACCATGCGATACGTGGAAGCGATGGTCCCTGCGGAAGGGCATCGTTCCGGGGAGATGGTGACCGGAACCGTTTGCGGCGTCACGCCGGACGGCGCAAGGCTGATCCTGTCCTGACCGGCGGCCCTGCCCTGCCCCTGCCGCAGAAGACAGCTGCCGTTCTGCGGGTTACAGTTCATTCGCCCGCCAGGACCCGTCACCGGCGGGCGTCTGTACAGTAACTTCTGCGGGGCGGGGACTCTTCCGGCCCGCCGGCTGCCGATTGTCAGAGATGCGGAAATGGAGTATGATGATGGTTCAGACTGGGGTTCCGGGTACAGCGTTTCCGACATTTTAAAGCCGATGCACCGGCATGGAACTCCGCTCCTTCGGCTGCGCACGGCGTACGGCAGCCGCAGACAGAACAGGATGGAGCCGCTCCTGCGGAGAGCGGATAGCATCACATAGATATCCCGGGAGGCATGGATCCTGTCGATGTCCCTCCGGGCAGAGGAAAGGTAAGAAATGAAGAGATACAGCGAAGATGATTTGAGCAGCACACAATATTTCAAGGTGAAGCCGGATCAGGAGAGCGGAACCCGCAAGGTTCTGTCGATCGTCTATGAGGCACTGACCAAGAAGGGCTACGATCCGGTGAACCAGATCGTCGGCTACATCATGTCCGGAGATCCCACCTACATCACCAACTACATGGGCGCGCGGAGCCTCATCATGAAGGTGGAGCGGGATGAGCTGGTAGAAGAGATCCTGGAGTCATACATCGAGAACAATCACTGGAACGAAGAGGCCTGAAGGAATCTTGTATGAGAGTGATGGGTCTGGATTATGGCTCTAAAACAGTAGGAGTTGCACTGTCTGATGAATTGATGATGACGGCGCAGCCGAAGGAGACCATCTGGCGCGACCGGGAAGGGAAGATCCGCAAGACCCTGGTCCGCATCGAGGAGCTGATCCTCGAATACGATGTGCAGTTGATCGTCCTGGGGCTGCCGCTGAACATGGATGACAGCATAGGGGAGCGTGCCGAGGCGGCACTTGCGTTCAAAGACCGCCTGGAACGCCGTACCTCTGTGCCTGTTGTGATGTCTGACGAGAGGCTGACAACGGTGGAAGCGGATGAAATGCTCGCACAGATGGAGATCCCGCCACAGCACCGCAAACAGTATCTGGATCAAGTCGCCGCCAGTGTGATTCTTCAAGAATATATGGAGAACCATAGGAAAGAACTGGTACAAATTGGCAGAGAAAAAGAAACAGAATAAGAAGAGAGCAAAGGCAGCAGGACCCAGACTGAAGATCATTCCCCTGGGCGGGCTGGAGCAGATCGGCATGAACATCACTGCCTTCGAATACGAAGACAGTATCATTGTGGTGGACTGCGGACTGGCCTTCCCGGAGGACGACATGCTGGGAATCGACAGCGTCATTCCGGATGTCTCCTATCTGGAGGAGAACATCGACCGCGTGAAGGGCTTTGTCATTACCCACGGGCATGAGGATCACATCGGGGCCCTCCCCTACGTGCTGAAAAGGGTGAACGTTCCGGTTTACGGGACGAGGCTGACCATTGCACTGATTGAGAACAAGCTCACAGAGCACAGAATGATGGATTCCACGAAGCGGGTGGTGGTGTCCTTCGGACAGACCATCAATCTGGGACGCTTCCGCGTGGAATTCATCAAGACCAACCACAGCATCGTGGATGCCGCGGCACTGGCCATCTACTCCCCGGCGGGCGTTGTGGTCCACACCGGAGATTTTAAGGTCGATTATACGCCGGTTTACGGCGATGCCATCGACCTGCAGCGCTTTGCGGAGCTGGGCAAGAACGGCGTGCTGGCGCTGATGTGCGATTCCACGAATGCAGAGCGGCCCGGATATACGCAGTCGGAGAAAACCGTCGGCGTCACCATGGACCGGATTTTCGCGGAGCACCGGGATACGAGGATCATCATCGCAACCTTCGCCTCCAATGTGGACCGCGTGCAGCAGATCATCAATTCCTCCTACAAATACGGCCGGAAGGTC